>NZ_JBSSCC010000013.1:0-69022 GCF_054059455.1 Thermostichus sp. MS-CIW-23
GAAGACTTCTTTACTACTGATCAATCCATCCTCCTTCCGAAGTTGGTTTGCTAAGTGCTGCTATTGTACCCCTTGAGCCCTTAACAGGCTGTAGCACGGAAGGCGTTTGTGCATTCGTTCATCAGAGGGTCGTTCCAGAATCTTGCGATAAAAAGCAACTCGCCAAGCGTCGGCGGATGGCCCTCAGCAGATGCACGGGCTTGTATTGTGTCATAGGTCAGCTTGCGTGATTGAATTCTCTTTCTCGCTCGCTCCGATGCCGGCTCTGGCGGGGTCCAAGACGCTTGCTGGAAGTTCCGGCACCAAGGCAGGAATATAGCCCTTGCGAGTTCGCGTTCAACGACCCTGCACAGGGCCAGCGCGACCGCGGTCCAGGAAGTGAGCACTTGCTGGCGTAGCAGGTACTCCATCGAAAAGGCATCCGACAGCTCATCTCGCGACTCCCGTTCCAAGGCTGTCCACACGCTCGGCGTCAAGTACTCGGACCAGAACCGTTCGCTCGCGATCCGAAGGCGACCGACGAGGTTGGGTGCTGGATCGTATTCCGGTCCGCGAAAGTCGCGTTCGATGTCGCGTAGTCTACGCCTGCGTAAGTCTAGTTGTTGGTTTACCTCTGTTGCTTCAGCGACGCGACCCAGACGTGACAGCGCCTCACCGACGCACGCAGCATGCGCAAAGAGCGCCTCATCACTGTACGCCGTGGTTTCTCCGCCCATGTAGTGAAAGAGGAAGAAATCCAATCCACGGAGTTCGTACAAGGTGGCAATGAACGATGGGCCAAAGGGAAATGGCAGGACTTCGACATGAAAGTCCTCGTAGTTCAGGAGATGTTGAATGACCGGATCTTCGTCACGCGTCTGGCTTGCAATGGCGACAAGCAGGTCGCACTTTGCATGAGCCCATTCGGCGTACCCCTCCAATGGCGCCACGCCTTCGAAGGCCTGAAAGTACGCTAACTGGAGGTTTCCGAGCCAGTATGCCTCGTCCGCGGACAGAAAACGTCGCATGGCGTCCAAGTCCCCGGAGCTAAGTGCAGCCCGAATGTCCGACACGATATCTGCGCGTACGGCCGGATCAAGCACTGTCCGCCCGTATCTGGCGAGCGCAGGTTTGATTACATCGGCCACATTTACGATTGGAATGCCGTCAATTTGGTCGGTCATGGCTTCACCACACCGGTCGCTCCTGCCGCCCAACGGCTGAACTCACCCGCCACCCCAAACCAGGGATCCCAGCCCATAATCTATCCCAAGGTCGGGTGCAGTGACTTGTTATGTTGGGTGACTCTCTCTACCTAGATCTACCTGGATCCTCAGTGACCAGCCCCCAGGGATCCTTTGACCCAATCATCCACAATCTACCGGGGCTGGCAACATAACGGCTAAGCTCACCTGCTACTAACAGCTTTGGGAACTGCTCAGAGTATAGCACTGGGTCAGGTGCAGCGACTTGTTATGTTGTGTGGATTTGTGTACCGATCGCCTCTGCTACCCACCGACCCCAGCGCCCCTTCACCAACAACCTTAACTAGGCACAAGTCTGGCGCTGGCAACATAACATGTGTTTCTGCAGCTAGATGACTGATAATCACCTAAGAAGCAGACTTTTCCATCGCCTAGTGTAATGCTACCCTAACTTGTCTGTATAGTCAACATTTTGAGCGATAATTACCTCCAAAGGGTTTTTATCTGGCTGAATGAGCATTAACACACCCATACCTAGACCCAGAAAGCTCCTGGAGCAAGTCAGTGATGCCCTCCGGGTCAAACACTACTCCTACCAAACCGAGAAATCTTATCTTCTCTGGATCCGTCGCTTTATCTTGTTTCACAACAAGCGACACCCCAAGGAGATGGGCGGCGAAGAAATCAACGCCTTTCTCACTCACCTGGCGGTGGAGGGTAAGGTTGCCGCTTCCACCCAAAACCAGGCTCTCAGTGCGCTGTTGTTCCTTTACCGAGAAGTGCTGCATCTGGAGCTAGACCTTGACCTAGACGCCGTGCGAGCCAAACGGTCACGCTATTTGCCTACGGTCTTAACCCCTGAGGAGGTCAAAGCCATCATTGTGCATCTATCCGGGATCCATCGCTTGGTGGTGCAGGTGCTGTATGGCAGTGGCTTGCGATTGGCGGAAGCCCAGCAGCTCCGGGTCAAAGATGTGGATTTTAACCAACGGCAACTGGTGATTCGCAATAGTAAAGGGATGGAGAGCCGGTTAACGATGCTGCCAGAAACCTTAGTGGAACCTTTGCAAGAACACTTGCTCTGGGCAAAGCGACAACATCAGCAGGATTTGGAACAAGGATACGGCTCAGTCTATCTGCCATTTGCTTTGGAGCGCAAGTATCCCAATGCGGAGCGGGAGTGGAGCTGGCAATATGTCTTTCCGGCAGAAAGGTTATCTCAGGATCCTCGCACTGGCATCACCCGCCGCCATCATTTGCATGAGTCTGGATTACAACGGGCGATTAAACAAGCTGTCCAAAAAACCGGGATCCCCAAGCGGGTCAGTTGCCACACCTTCCGCCATAGTTTTGCCACTCATCTCCTGCAAAACGGCTACGACATCCGCACCGTCCAAGAATTGTTGGGCCACAAAGATGTCAAAACCACCATGATTTACACCCATGTGCTGAATAAAGGCGGGCGCGGGGTGAGAAGTCCATTGGATCCTTAGAAGGGGACGCTCTCTGGGGAAGGGATCCTCTTCCCCTTTACAGTACCTCAGCGATCATTGCGAATTATTACGACCTTGCCGCCATGCCCCCAGCAGGGATCCGTTTCTCTGGTAGAACGGGAAACAGACAATAGGGGATTCTGCCTATCGCGTCAGCGGGACGGAGTCCTTTCGCGTCAGCGGGACAGAATCCTTTCCCCGGTTTACCCAATTTTTGCATTGCACGACGGAGAGCGACCGCATGTTTACTCTGGTTAAGCCCATCACCCGCCACGTTACCCCTGCCGAGGTGGGGGATCGCCGCCTGATGAAGGTGGTGTACGTGGTGTTGGAGCCGCAATATCAGAGTGCCCTGACGGCGGCTGCGCAGCGCATCAATGCCCACAACTCCAAGCTGGCGGTGGAGCTGTCCGGCTATCTGGTGGAGGAGCTGCGGGATCCCGCGGGCTATGAGGCTTTTCGGCGGGATCTGGAAACGGCCAATGTCTTTATTGGATCCTTGATCTTCATCGAGGACATTGCCCAGAAGGTGGTGCAGGCGGTGCAGCCCCTGCGGGAGCGGCTGGATGCGGTGGTGGTCTTCCCTTCCATGCCAGAGGTGATGCGCCTGAACAAGATGGGATCCTTTTCTATGGCGCAGCTGGGCCAGTCCAAGAGCGCCATTGCCCAGTTCATGCGCAAGCGCCAGCAGGGATCCAACTTCCAGGAGGGGATGCTAAAGCTGCTGCAGACTCTGCCCAAGGTGCTGAAGTATCTGCCCTTCGACAAGGCGCAGGATGCCCGCAACTTCATGCTCAGCTTTCAGTATTGGCTGGGGGGATCCCGCGAGAACCTGGAGAACTTTTTGCTGATGCTGGCGGATCGCTACCTGCCGGGGATGCGGGGGCAGCTCTCCTTTGCCGAGCCGGTCACCTACTTGGAGATGGGCATCTGGCACCCCTTGGCGCCGCAGATGTTTGCCAGTCTGGCGGAGTATTTGGATTGGTACAACGCCCGCGAGGATCTGCCGCAGGACGTGAAGGATCCCTTGGCTCCCTGCGTGGGGTTGGTGTTGCAGCGCACCCACCTGGTGACGGGGGATGATGCCCACTACGTGGCCATGGTGCAAGAGCTGGAGTCGCGCGGGGCGCGAGTGGTGCCGGTGTTTGCCGGGGGCCTGGACTTCTCCAAGCCGGTGAACGAGTTTTTCTGGAATGCCCAAAAGACCACTCCGGTTGTGGATGTGGTGGTGTCGCTGACGGGATTTGCCCTGGTGGGGGGGCCGGCGCGGCAGGATCACCCCAAAGCAGTGGAAGCGCTGCAACGGCTGAATCGCCCCTACATGGTGGCGCTGCCCTTGGTGTTTCAATCGACGGAGGAATGGGCTGCCAGCGACCTGGGGCTGCACCCGGTGCAGGTGGCTCTGCAGATTGCCATTCCCGAGCTGGACGGGGCCATTGATCCCATCATCCTCTCAGGGCGGGACGCGGCCACCGGCAAAGCTCACGCAATGCAGGATCGGATCGAGCTGATCGCGGCGCGGGCCATTAAATGGGCCAATTTGCGGCGCAAGCCCAAGCTGGAGAAGAAGATCGCCATCACCGTCTTCAGCTTCCCACCGGACAAAGGCAATGTGGGGACAGCAGCCTACTTGGATGTATTTGCCTCTATTCACCGGGTGATGCAGGCCCTGGCCCACAACGGCTATGACCTCGGCCCCGAGCTGCCCAAAACCCCGCAGGAGCTGATGGAGTCCATCCTGCACGATCCCCAGGCCCAGTACGCCAGCCCGGAGCTGAATGTGGCCGCCAAACTGTCGGTGCGGGAGTACGAGGCGCTGACACCCTACGTGAAAGCCATCGAGCAATACTGGGGGCCAGCGCCGGGGCACCTGAATACCGATGGGCAAAATCTGTTGATCTACGGCAAGCACTTTGGCAATGTGTTCATCGGGGTGCAGCCCACCTTCGGCTATGAAGGGGATCCCATGCGGCTGCTTTTTTCCAGGTCAGCCAGCCCCCACCACGGCTTTGCTGCCTACTACACCTACCTGGAGAAAGTTTGGGGGGCGGATGCGGTGTTGCACTTTGGCACCCATGGATCCCTGGAGTTTATGCCGGGCAAGCAGATCGGCATGTCGGGCGAGTGCTATCCGGATAATCTAATTGGATCCCTGCCCAACCTGTACTACTACGCCGCCAACAACCCCAGTGAGGCCACTATTGCCAAGCGGCGGGGCTACGCCTGCACCATCAGCTACCTGACGCCGCCGGCAGAAAACGCCGGCCTCTACAAGGGGCTGCAAGAGCTGCGGGAGATGATCGGCTCCTACCAAACCCTGCGGGAGGGGGCGCGGGGCATCGCCATCGTCAACGCCATCTGCGACAAGGCGCGGCTGGTGAACCTGGACAAGGATGTGGAGTTGCCCCAGGGGGACGCCGCCCAGTTGAGCTTGGAAGATCGGGACACGGTGGTGGGCAAGCTCTACGCCCAGCTGATGGAGATCGAGTCGCGGCTGTTGCCCTGTGGTCTGCACGTCATTGGAGCGCCCCCCACAGCAGAGGAGGCGATTGCCACCCTGGTGAGCATTGCCAGCATTGACCGCCCCGAAGAAGGGATCCTCGGCCTGCCCCGCATTCTCGCCCAAAGCCTGGGCCGGGATATCGATGAGATCTACCGCAACCGGGATCGGGGACACCTGGCGGATACGGAGCTGCTGGATCGCATCAACAAGGCCTGCCAGAAGGCGGTGGCGGCGCTGGTGCAGGAGCAGACCGACGCCCAGGGCCGGGTCGCGCGGGTGGCCAAGCTCAACTTTTTCAACATGGGCCGGCAAGCCCCCTGGTTGGCAGTCCTAAAAGAAGCGGGCTACCCCCAGGTGGATCCGGATCTTTTGAAGCCCTTGTTTGAATTTCTGGAGGAGTGCCTCAAGCAAATTACGGCAGATTATGAGCTGGGATCCCTGCTGCGGGCCTTGGAAGGGGAGTACATTTTGCCGGGGCCAGGAGGGGATCCCATCCGCAACCCCAATGTGTTGCCGACAGGGCGCAACATCCACGCTTTGGATCCCCAGTCCATCCCCACGGCAGCCGCCATCCAGTCGGCGGAGATGGTGGTGGAACGGCTGCTGGCTCGCGAGATGAGCAGTAACGGTGGCCGGTACCCGGAAACCATCTCGGTGGTGCTCTGGGGCACCGACAACATCAAGACCTACGGGGAGTCGCTGGCGCAGGTGCTGTGTTTGCTGGGGGTGCGACCCAAACCCGATGCCCTGGGGCGGGTGAACAAGGTGGAGTTAATCCCCTTGGAGGAACTGGGCCGGCCCCGCATTGATGTGGTGGTGAACTGCTCGGGGGTGTTCCGGGATCTGTTTGTTAACCAGATGGACCTGATCGACCGGGCGGTGAAGCTGGCGGCCGCAGCGGTGGAGCCACCAGAGCTGAACTTTGTGCGCAAGCACGCCTTGCAGCAGGCAGAAGAACTGGGGCTGACGTTGGAGCAGGCGGCAACGCGGGTCTTTTCCAACGCTTCCGGATCCTACTCCGCCAACATCAACCTGGCGGTGGAAAACAGCTCCTGGGAGGACGAGAGGGAGCTGCGGGAGATGTACCTATCCCGCAAGTCCTTTGCCTTCGGCTCCAACCTGCCCAACCAGCAGATGCGACAGCTCTTCGAGGCCAGCCTGAAAACGGTGGATGTGACCTTCCAGAACCTGGACTCCTCGGAGATCAGCCTGACCGATGTCAGCCACTACTTCGACGCGGATCCCACCAAGCTGGTGCAAAGCCTGCGCCCCGACGGCAAGGCCCCCTCGGCCTACATGGCAGATACCACCACGCCCAACGCCCAGATCCGCACCCTGAGCGAAACCATCCGTCTGGACGCCCGCACCAAGCTCCTCAACCCCAAGTGGTATGAGGGGATGCTCAAGCACGGCTACGAAGGGGTACGGGAGATCGCCAAGCGGCTGGTCAACACCTCCGGCTGGTCAGCTACGGCAGGCGCGGTGGACAACTGGATCTACGAAGAAACCAACGAGACCTTCATCAAGGATGAGGCCATGCGGCAGCGCTTGATGAACCTCAATCCCCACTCCTTCCGGCGCATTGTCGGATCCCTGCTGGAGGTGCATGGGCGTGGCTACTGGCAGACTTCCCAGGCCAATATCGAGCGTCTGCAGGAGCTGTACCAGGAAGTGGAAGACCGGATCGAGGGGGTGGAGTAGAGAGTTCTCCCTGTCCTAAGTTGGCCCGAACGGGCATCTCTACCCCTCTCTCTCCTGGGGAGGGGGGCAGGGTAGCTCTACCCCACCAGGTCAAGCCAGCGCAGGTAGCCCTCCACCAGTTGGGATCCGGCTAGAGCGGCTACCCCTCCACCCAAGGCCAGGTAGGGGCCAAAGGGGATGGGTTTTCCCAAGCGGGCCCGCCCCTTGGTCATGGCCAGCAAGCTAGCCAGCAGGCCAAACCCGGAACCAAAAAGAAGGGCCACCACCACCCCCTGCCAGCCCAACCACATGCCGATCAGGGCCAACAGCTTGCCATCTCCCCCGCCCATAGCCTCCCGCCCCAAGACCCAACGGGCCAAGAGGCCAATGCCCTCCAGCAGCCAGAGGCCCAGCACAGCTCCTGCAATCCCTTCCACCAGTGACAGGCCTGTAGCGGCCAGGGATCCGGATCCCTGGAGCCACGGCAGAGCCAGGCGGGCCAAAAGCCCCACCACCAGGCCTGAACGGGTCAGCTCCTCCGGCAGCAAAAAGGTATCCAGATCGATGAGCGCCAGGGCCAACAGCCAGCTCAACAAGATGCAGGTGAGGATCCCTTGGGCAGAAAACCCCAAAGCGCCGATGCTGAGGGCAAACAGGCCCATTGTCAACGCCTCAACGGCAGGGTAGCGCCAGCTAATCTGCGCTCCACAATGGCGGCAGCGACCGCGCAGCAACAACCAGCCTAGGATGGGAATGTTCTCCGTGGGGCCCAGCGGCGTCTTGCAGCTTGGACAATGGGATCCGGGATGGAGCAGAGAAAGACCCTGCGGCAGGCGATAGACCACCACGTTCAAGAAGCTGCCCACACAGGCCCCCAGCACCAGTACCAGCACCCAGGCCAACAGGCGCAGCTCCCAGATTCTGTTGGCGTCGGCGCTGCTCAGCCACATCATGCTCAGCCACATCATGTGAGCGTTGTGCAGTAGGGGAGAACCTCGAGCATGGCAGCCATTCCCATCGCGTCGGCGGGACGGAGTTCCCAAAAGCAGGAGAGGAAGGGGGGATCTGCTCTGTCAGCGCCGACCTCGTGCCTCACCGCAGCGGCTCCAACTGCTGCAGCGGAATAAAAGTTTCCTGGGGCAGCAGGATGGGGAACTCGGAAAAGATCAGATCCCCTCGCAGGGTACGGCGGTGAATAACTACTCCCCGCGGGGGTTGCTCCAGCACTTCCGGTCGATACTGCAGATGAAATTGATAAATCTGGCGAGCCGCTTGAAGCAGAGCGCTGTCCATGAGCTGTTTTCCTTGCCAAATTCACAACTACCCTAACGACATTCCCATCGCGTCGGCGGGACGGAGTCTTTAGACCTTTTGGGATCCCCAAAGTTCTGTCTGCCATCCCTCAGACTTTTTTAGAACGGTTAAGGCTTCTGAAAAGCCGAGGATCCCCTGAGCCGAACACCTGCTGCTGCCCAAAAGACAAGTCACCCGCCCCCGCCAGCCTAAACTTAGGATATCGCCGCCGAGGACTTATGGGTCACCTCCGCCCACTCAATTCTCGATGTCTGTCCAGGAATGGAGGCCATAGAGCACTCTGGAGTTGTCGGCAGCCAGCCTAAGACAGTTTGACGTCAGGGCTGGGGGAGATCAAATCTGGGCCAATGCTGTAGGAAGAGCCACGGTAACTGGGTTTGGGATTGAGCTTGTCTTGAAAGCGGGTGATGATCTGGATGGTGCGCTGCACATCTGCCGGAAAGATCACCACCAGGTCTCCAGGTTCGGCCTTTTCCAAAGCGGTTTCGATAGCAGTTGCCTCATCCAAGACTTCCTGCAGACGATCCCCTGCCTTTTCCTGTTCCCAACCCTGCCGGATTAGGGCGGCCACCTCGCCTGGTTCCCGTCCTCGCCGGTCATCATCTTCTTTGACAATGGCTCGGTCGAACATGCGCGCTGCCAAGACTCCCAGCTCTCGTAGGTCGCTGTTGCGCCGATCCCCAGGCCCGCCGATAACCCCAATTTTTCGTTGGCAATCCCAGCGCTCCAGGGTACTTTGAATGGCCTCGTAACCTGCCGGGTTGTGGGCATAGTCCACCAACACCTGGTAGCCCCCTACATCAAACAAGTTGAGGCGACCGGGGGTCTGGGCTACAGAACTGGTGAAGGTGCCCAGCGCCATGCGGATGTCGTCGATGGAAACCCCGTGCAGGAAGGCTGCCAAAGTAGCGGCCAGCACATTTTGGATCATGAAGCTGGCCTTGCCAGAGAGGGTGAGGGGAATTTTGGTTACATCTTCTATGCGCAGTTTCCAGCCCCGTTTCAAAATTGAGATGTGGCCCTCTTCATAGACAGCTGCTATGCCCCCAGAAGCAATGTGCTTTTGAATGAGGGGATTTTCCGGGTTCATGCTGAAATAGGCCACTGTCGCCTTGACATTGGCGGCCATGGCGGCCACCAGACCATCATCGGCATTCAAGACAGCGTAGCCCCGCTCGTGTACCGCTTCCACCAAGACGGATTTGACGCGGGCCATGTCTTCTAGGGTTTCGATATCCCCCAACCCCAGGTGATCTGAGGTTACGTTGAGCACCACGCCAATATCGCATTCCGGAAACCCCAGCCCCTCTCGCAAAATGCCGCCTCGCGCCGTTTCCAGCACCGCCACTTCTACGGTGGGATCCCTGAGCACCAGGCGGGCGCTGTGGGGGCCGGTCATGTCTCCCTTGGCAATTTGATGGTTTTGGATGTAAACGCCGTCGGTGGTGGTGAAGCCGACCCGCTTGCCGATGCCTTTGAGGATGTGGGCGATCAGGCGGGTGGTGGTGGTTTTGCCGTTGGTGCCGGTGACGGCCAGGATGGGGATGCGGGTGTGGCTGCCGGGGGGAAAGAGCATGTCGATGATGGGCTCAGCCACATTGCGCGGGATCCCTTCGCTGGGGGCCAGGTGCATGCGCAAACCCGGAGAAGCGTTCACCTCGACAATGCCGCCCCCGGTTTCGTTGACGGGCTGGGCAATGTCCGGGCAGATGAGGTCGATGCCCGCCACATCCAGGCCGATGATCTGAGCTGCCCGTTCGGCAATGAAGGCGTTGTAGGGATGGATGATATCGGTGCAATCGACGGCGATGCCTCCGGTGCTCAGGTTGGCGGTGGATTTGAGGGTGCAATGTTCTCCTTTGGGCAGCACCGTATCCAGGGTGTAGCCTTTGCTTTCGAGGATACGCAGGGTCATGTCATCAACGCTAATTTGGGTCAGCACGTTTTCGTGGCCAAACCCCCGCCGCGGATCCCTGTTGACTTCGTCGATCAGCTCTTGAATGGTGGAGCGGCCATCTCCCACCACATAGGCTGGGATCCGCTTGGCCACAGCCACCAGCTTGTTGTTGATCACCAGCAGTCGGTAGTCATCCCCCACCAGGTGCTTTTCCACCAACACCACATCGGAGTATTGGCTGGCGGCATCGTAGGCGATCTCGGCGGCTTCCAGGCTGGTGATGTTGACGGTGATGCCCTTGCCGTGGTTGGCGTTAAGGGGCTTGATCACCACCGGAAAGCCCCCCACATCCTCGATGGTGGCTGCCAACTCGCTGCGGCGACGCACCGTATAGCCCTTGGGCACCGGGATCCCCATGTCCTGCAGCAGCTCTTTGGTGGCCTGCTTGTCGGCGGCCAGGTCGGCGGCAATGATGCTGGTTTTTTCGGTGGTGGTGGCTTCGATGCGCTTTTGATAGACGCCATAGCCCAGTTGCACCAGGGATCCCTTGTTGAGGCGCAGATAGGGGATCCCGCGCAGGGCGGCCTCGTCCAGCAAAGCTTGGGTGCTGGGGCCGAAGCGGACGTTCTCTCGGATCTCTCGCAACTCTTGAATGTCCAGTTCTAGGTCGCGGCGGTAGTCTTCTCCATCCACCAAAGCCTGACAGAGGTAGACTGCAGCTTTGGCCGCAAAGCGCCCGGCCTCTGCCTCTTGATACTCGAACACGACGTTGTAGGTGCCGGGGGTGGAGGTTTCGCGGGTGCGGCCAAAATCCACTTTCATGCCGGCCAGGGTCTGCAGTTCCAAGGCCACATGCTCCACCACATGGCCCATGAGGGTGCCCTCTTCCACCCGTTGCAAGAATCCCCCATAGCAGCCGCGGGAGCACTGGTGTTCCCACAGTCCCGGCAACAGGGCCTCCAACCTTTCTTTGAAACCCGGGATGGTGTTGGTGGGTCGCTCCTGCAAGTCTTCCAGATCAAGCCGCATTTGAATCAGCTTATGACGACGGATGCTCCAGTAGTTGGGGCCACTGAGAACGCGGATGGATCGGATGCGCATAGGGTCTAGGGGAAACAGCGGGGAAGGGGACAGATAACTTAGGGTCGTTTTAGGGTCGTTTTCAGGATGCCGGCGCAGGAAACTGCCAAGGACTACATCCCGCTGGCGCGACCAGCCCTAATCTACACTCCCTTTGCCAAGGTCGAGAAAGAGTATCCTTTAATACAATTCTTTCGGCAGGCGAGCAAGGTTAAGACAACGCAATGGATCCCGCTTGACCACATCGGTACAGTGGGGGGCAGACGGGTCTGCGGCACATGGAAAGAACCTATCTGCTGGGGTTGGGCTGGATCTTGGGCCTGCTGGTGCGGGCTTGGCCCCAGGCTGCCGGGTGGGGCTGGGGGATCCCTCTGGGGTTGGGGCTGGCGGGATCCCTGCTGTGCCGGCGGCAACCGCGTCTGGCCCGCACTTGGCTGGCGATGGGTCTGGTGGGGTGTCTGGCTTGGAATTACCTGGGTTGGCGGCAGCCTTTTCCCGGGCCGACGGATATCAGCCTGTTGGCCCCCCAGCAGCAGATGAACTTGGTGGGCACCGTCCTCTCGGAACCTCGTCCCACCCGCAGCGAACGGCGGCAATTTTGGCTGAGAGCAGAGCAGGTGCTCAACGCCGACTCCACGGCCCGCCAGGTCAGCGGCAAGCTCTACGTCACCACCGGCCCTGAGGCCCTCCAGGACAAGGATCTCCACCCCAACCAACGGGTGCGCCTGACGGGATCCCTGTACCTTCCCAGTCCGGCCTTGAACCCGGGCAGCTTTGATTTTCAAGCCTACCTGCAGCGCCAGGGGGCTTTTGCCGGCTTCAGCGCCCGTGAGGTGATCCTGCAGCCGGGGGGAAGAGGTTGGGGGGGCTGGGTGTTGCGGCGGCGGGTGCGGGAAGCGTTCATCGCCGGGCTAGGAGAGCGGCAGGGGAATCTGTTGGCTTCCTTGGTGCTGGGATCCCGGGCCGCCCAATTGGATTTCGACTTGCAGGATGCCTTCCGGGAAATCGGCATGGCCCATGCGCTGGCCGCTTCTGGGTTTCATGTGTCGCTGTTGGTGGGGGTGGTGTTTGTCCTGACGCGCCGGCTGGCGGTGCGCCTGCAGCAGGGGACCATTCTGGCAGTGCTGGGGCTTTACATTGCCCTGACGGGGTTCAGCCCTTCGGTGTTGCGGGCAGCACTGATGGGGGCAGCAGCCATGGTGGTGCTGACGGAGCCGCGCCTGGAAGGAAAGGTGAAGCTCAATCCGCTGGGCACGTTGCTGGTGGTGGCGGTGGTGTTGCTAATCTATCAGCCCATGTGGATTACGGATTTGGGGTTCCAGCTCAGCTTCGCCGCCACCCTGGGCCTGCTGGTGGGGACAGCTCCCATCGTTTCCCGCTTGGACTTTTTGCCCCCGGCAGTGGCCACCGCCTTGGCCGTTCCTCTGGCCGCCCAGATCTGGACTTTGCCGCTGCAGGTGGCCATCTTTGGCCGCATCCCCACCTATTCACTGCTGGCCAATCCCCTGCTGATGATCCTGTTGCTGCCGCTGCTGGTGGCGGGGTTCGGGGTGGCGTTTGGGGCTTTGCTCTCTCCAGGGCTGGGATCCCTGCTGGCCCGGCCCTTGACGTTTTTGATCATGCCTTTAATCAACTGGGTGAACTGGATGGCCAGCTGGCCCTTCAGCTCCTACTACACCGGCCGGGTCTCCCTGCTCCAGTGCCTGCTCCTCTACGGGGCGCTGGTGGCCCTAACCTTTTGGCCGCGGTGGCGACAGGCCTTCCGCTGGCAGGGCACAGCCCTGATCATGGCCGCCATCCTCCTGGGTCCAAGGATGTGGCCGGGGCCGCCGGTCCAAATTACCGCCCTGGCCAGTGGACGAATTCCCATCCTGGCCATTCAAGCGGAAGGGCGCCACCTCTTGCTCAACAGCGGGGATCCCCGTTTGGCAGAACGCACGGTGTTGCCCTTTTTGCGGCAGCAGGGCTTGCGCCGTCTGGACGGGGCGGTGGCCATGACCTCTGTCGGCTCTGCCAATGGCGGCTGGGAGATCCTGCTGTCGGCTTTCTCCAAAGGAGTACGTCCCGCCAACGCGATTGGGCAATTTTGGGATGGGGGAGGGGCCAATGCGGCTTCCGAAAGTTACCTGCGCTCCCTCAGTGCTGTGCAAGCTGCCGGGATCCCCTATCGAGTGTTGCAGCCTGCCGACCGGATCCCGGTGTCGCAGCGGTTGAGCCTACAGGCCATCCACACCAACCCCCTGGTGTTGACTTTAGAAACAGAGGGATCCCATTGGCTGCTGCTGGGCTCTGCCGGCACCTATGTGCAAGCCGAGCTAACCGGATCCCCGCTGATGCCGGCCCAGATCGACTGGCTGTGGTGGGACGGGGGATCCCTGATTTTGGATCTCCTGGAGCGCTTTCAGGTGCAGGCGGGCATTAGCTCTGGCTCTGTCGGCGAGACGGTGGTCACCTGGTTCCGGCAGAAACAACGACCCCTCTACGTAGCCGATCGGTCTGGAGCGGTAAGCTGGTCGCGGCGGGGAGTGCAAACCTTGAGGTCACAATTGGATTGAGCAGCGCTGTAGTCTGGGGTACAAACTCGGTAGAATTCGAGCAAAAAAGCTTGCAGCTTCCCAAACAAAGTGGGAGAGAGGCTAGCAGGGCAAGGCGGCGGGGGATGTCTTAGACATGTTCAGCTAGAAATCGCAGGAGCCCCGCACTGTACCCGTAGGGTCACTGCCGGGAGGAATGCGCTTTGATGAAGTACAATGAACTTATGAGCCAAATCCTGACCATCTCCTGCAAGCTCAAGGTGTCCCAGTCGCAAGCCGCCAAATTGGACGCGACGATGGATGCCTTTGTGCAGGCACTGAACTGGGTCAACCAGAACACGCCGGAGAAGATCGTTAATGCGGTCAAACTGCAATCCCTTTGCTACTACGAGATTCGCGCCCGATTCGGCTTGTCTAGCAACTTGGCCCAACAGGTCTGCAGACGGGTGGCCGGCGCCCGCAAAGTGGCGAGACAGCGCAACCGTCCAGTTAAAGAGTTCAAGCGTAGGTTCGTTACCTACGACGCACGCATCTTCTCGTTCCGTCAAAAAGACTGGACGGTGTCGCTGACCACGGTGGAAGGGAGAGAACGCTTTGAGCTAGCCATTGGTAACTACCAGAGGGGAATGCTGGCTGGCTCTAACCCCAAATCGGCCACCCTAGTCCAGCGGAAGGATGGCTCCTACTACATCCAGATTTGCGTAGAGAAAAACCCGCCCAAGCAACAAGATACCGACAAGGTGATCGGGGTGGACTTTGGAAGGACAGATATTGCCCATACGTCAGAGGGGGACAACTGGAATGGACAGCAGTTGAACCGAGTCCGCGACCACTACTCCCGGTTGAGGGCGGTACTCCAACGCAAAGCCAGTAAGGGCACACGCAGTTCGCGGCGCAGATGCAGAGAACTGTTGCAACGGCTGTCTGGCAAGGAGAGGCGCTTTCAGTCGCGTCAGCGTTGCGTAGCAAAAACGTGGGTCAATCATCGCATCTCCAAAGCTATTGTCTCTAGGGCAAAGGCGACAAACAGCGCTATTGCTCTGGAAGACCTGACAGGGATCCGGGAAAGGGTCAATCAACAGCCACGCAGCAAAGCCGAGCGGCGTAGGACCAACAGTTGGGCGTTCTACCAACTACGTCAGTTTCTGGAGTACAAGGCGAGGGTTGCAGGGGTTTCTCTGGTTCTTGTGCCGCCCGCCTACACGTCGCAGACCTGCCACAAGTGTTTGCACATCCATCCCGACCCTGCGCAATCCTACCGCAGTGGCAAGTCGTTCAAGTGTGGGCACTGTGGATGGGAAGGAGATGCGGATTTGAATGGTGCGAATGTGATTGCGCTCTTGGGGGCTGTCGTAAACCAGCCTAGAGGTCCGGGCTTGTTTTGTTCTCTGGTAGAGCAGAACAGGCTCAGGGCTACTGAAAGCCCGCTCCGTACCGCTTAGCGGTCGGAGCCGGGTAGTTTACAGTAGCTACAGAGGAATAGCTACAGAAGCCGATCCCGCATTCGTCCACAGAGGGTACCCCTACACCTGCAGCGGTTCCCTGGGACAAGCGGGCAGTTGCCAGCACATCTCCAGCCAGCTTTTTAGCTCCTCAGGTTGGCCCATGAGGCTCATTTCCACCAGCAGAATGGCGGCTCGGTCGGCGGCTCCTTTGGATCCCAGACGAATCAAGGCAGACAGGCTTTCTTCCCGCCAGCAGACGGATACCCCCTGCCGGATCAAGGCCCGGGCGGCAACGGGGATGCACGAGAGTGGCACTTGGATGTCCCGCCGCTCGTAATCGGGAATGGACAGCATGAACGGCAACCCAAATCTTTATTGTGTCTTAATCTTCTTCCCTTTTCGCTTGTCCGTCACGGGTCTTTGCAAAGTATGAAGTAATCTTTTGTAAACTTTGTAGAGAACTCGACATCGTTGCGAATAGTGGGAGAGAAAGACAGGGATCCCTGTAGAAGGCTTAAAAGATAGCGGCGATTTCTCAGCCTCATTTCCCCACAGCCGCGAGAATGGCTGCATGCGCAGGAGATGGGGAGATGCGAGCAGAAGGTTGGGAAAGGCGAGTTGGTCGCTGGTTGCCCAAGGCCACCCTTGCCGGAGCCGTATTGATCCTAGTGGCGATGGGCAGGCCGCTGCGACTGGTGGGCAACGGAGAAAATATGGTGGTGTTCACCTGGGGAGGGGGGGTGAGCCCGATGGCTTTGCAGCCAGGTCTGCATTGGGTGCCGCCTTTTGTCTCTCGCACGGTGATTTTTGATGTAAAAACCCAAGCTCTGACCTGGAAAGACAACGACCCGACCGCCTACGCACCGCGGCTGGTGGCCCTTTCTCAGGATGGGCAGCAGATTGCGGCTGAGGCGACGCTGCAGTTTCGCATTGTGGACGCCCCCAAGGTCTATACGCAACTGGGGGAAAATTACCTGGATCGCATCGCCCCCATCGTCCGGTCGGTCATTCTGAATGAGACCAGCGGCTTTTCCGCCCAGGCTCTGTATTCCACCGAGCGCCCGCTGCTCCAGGGCCAAATCCGCGAACGGGTGGCTCTTCTGCTGAAGGAATACGGCATCGAGGTTTTGGATTTTCTGCTGCGGGATGTGGATTTCGATCCTGATTTTGTAGCGGCCATTGAGGCAAAAACCATTGCCGAAAATCAACTGTCGCAAAAGCAGTTCGAGATCGAGCAGGCCCGCCAAGATGCTCGCACCATCATTTCTCAAGCTGAGGCGGAAGCCGGTCAATTGAGAGCCAAAGCACAGGCCCTCACCCAAAATCCGCAGTACCTAGAGGTGGTGAAAGCCACAGTACTGGGATCCCGCCTGGAAACTTTGATCACCAAATAACTCAACAGGAAATCAATCCTTTTAGCCTGTCCCCAATTTCCTCAGCTCTTCTCACCGACCCTAAAACGGGAGCAGCCGCCATGTATCCAACAGGAGAAGCACCCCACAGCAGAGCCGGTTGGCTAACCGCGGGAGGGATCGCCCTCTTGGCAGCTCTGGGGATGTTCCGCTCTTGCCTGTACGTCACTTTGCCCGGACATGCCACTGTAGTGTTCAATACCTTTTCCGGGCTGCAAAAGGGGCGGGTAGAATTGCCGGGGGTCATCTTCCGGATCCCAGGGATCGAAACGCCGATCACCTACACCGTGCTCACCCGCGTTTGGGAGTTTACCAACAACCCCGCTTCGGCCAATGCCATCAGCAACGCCATCACCGTGAACACCGCCGATGGGCAAGCCTTTGCCATCGATGTAGCCATTGCCCTCAAGCCCAACCTCGCCACTTTGGACGAGCTGCACGCCAACATCGGCGAGAACTATCTTTCCACGGTGGTGGTGCCGGTGGTGCGCTCCAAAATTCGGGATATCTCCGCCTCTTTCGATTCGGAAGACTTCTACCGGAAAAGCCAGCGGGCTGCCATCGAACAACGAGCGCTGGACTTGATTCGCCAAGAGATGCCTACTGTCAACCGCGATGGCCAAACCCTGCCTCTGGTGCAGGTGGAGGGCCTGTTTCTGGGCAACCCCGATTTCCCACAAGCCTTAAGAGACTCGATTGAACGCAAACAGGTGGCCTCGATTACAGCACAAACGGCGGCAGTGCGGGCGCAAATTCAGGAAAAAGAGACCGAGCGGCTGCTGATCTTGGCGGCGGCCAACCAGCGGGCCATTGAGCTGAAAGGACAAGCGGCAGCGCAGAACGCGCAACTGGCGGATCTGCTGTTCTACGAGAAGCTGCAAGAGCGCATCCAAAACCCGACGGACTCGCTGCCCCCTTTGCGCATCATCCGCGTCGAGGGAGATGCCACCGTGTTTCTCAATGTGGATCCCCATCAGGCAGCCCTGCAAAGAGGGCAGTAGGTTCAGCGAAGTTGCGGAGTACAGTCTTAAAAACCTGGGTGTAGAGTGTGTCCAGATACGAGGGCTGAGGGATGCCGTTTGAGTTTGTTGGCATCCTACCGCCAAGTGTTTGGACTGGGATCCCCTGTGGGGTTGCGCCGAATCCGGCTGAGGGGGAAAGCTCGTACTCGATGCAAGACTAGATTTTGGCCGCCATGAACTCCCGCCTGACTCACACCCCCTTTCCCCGTCTAAACCCGAAGCTGGCGGAGGCGGATCATGTTTTGGTGGTGGACGATCAGGCCAGCAGCCGCCTCTACATCGGTGAGCTGTTGCGGTCGGCCCACTTCCGCGTGAGCGAGGCCACCAACGGCGAAGAGGCTTTGGAGGCTGTGGAGCGGCTTCGGCCAGACTTGGTGCTGTTGGATGTGCTGATGCCGAACATGAGCGGGTTTGATGTCTGCCGGCAACTGAAGGCCAATGAGCTGACCCGCCTGATCCCCGTTGTGCTGATCACTGCCCTGACCGACCGCTCCAATCGCCTGATGGGGATGCAGGTGGGGGCCGACGACATTTTGACCAAGCCCTTCGATCACGTGGAGCTGCTGGCGCGGGTACGCTCATCCATCCACCAAAAGCGCTTGAACGAAGACCTGGATCACGCCGCCAAGGTGTTGTTTGCCATTGCCCGCGCCGTGGAAAGTCGGGATCCCATCACGGGTGACCATTGCGAACGCTTGGTGGCCATGGGGGAACAGTTTGGCCGTTACTTGGGGCTGTCTCGTCAACAGATCAAGGCCCTGCGCTGGGGCGGCTACCTGCACGACATCGGCAAAGTCGGGATCCCGGATGCGATTTTGTGCAAGCAGGGCAAGCATACCCCGGAAGAATGGGAGATCATGAAATCCCATGTGTTGATTGGCGAAGACATTTGTCGGGGCTTGCGCACCATGCAGGATGTGCTGCCGATCATCCGCCACCACCACGAGCGTTGGGATGGCAGCGGCTACCCAGATGGACTGGCAGGCGAAGAGATCCCTCTGTTGGCCCGCGTCTTTCAGGTGATCGACATTTTCGACGCTCTGACCTCTCCTCGCCCCTACAAACCGGCCTTGACCGCCGAACAGGCCCTGGAAGTGCTGCGGGAGGAAACCCGCAAGGGCTGGCGGGATCCGAACTTGGTGCGCGAGTTTTGTGACTTTATGTTTGTCACCGCCTTTAATTTGGTGGAGGCGGGATAGGGTCTGGAGGGCCGGGCCAGTCTGGAGAGGCGGCTTTTGGGGTTTGAGCGGCAACGATTACCCCGGCTACACGGATCCCGGCAGCGGCCAATACCTGCTGGGCGGCTTGCACAGTAGAGCCGGTGGTGTAGATGTCATCCACCAGCAACACCGGTGTGGCCGGAACTTGTTTCAGGGCAAAGGCCCCGGCCAAGTTGTGCTGTCGTTGCAGCGGGTTGAGCTCATGTTGAGCCGCTGTGGCCCGCACCCGCACCAGAGCCTCAGGCCAATGTCTCAGACCTGTCCGCTGGCAAAAGGCTTGGCTGATCAAGGCGGCTTGGTTGTAGCCCCGTTGCCGCAGGCGCTCCGCATGAAGCGGGATGGGCACCACCGTATAGTCCAAGCCATAGGCCCTACGGGAGCCTGAAGACGGCTGTCGGCTTTCCACCCAGCGGGATCCCAGCCATTCTCCCAAAACCGAGCCAATGCGCCGTTGTCCTTCGTACTTCAGGCAGTAGATGGCCCTGCGCAGCGCCCCCCGGTGGATCCCCCAGGCGTAAAGTGGCCAAGGCGAGGTGGTGACTGGCCAAGTGGCAAGGCGCTCCGCCTGCAACCGCCTTTGACAGTCTTGACAGAACACGGCCTTGGCAGGGCGCCGGCAAAGCGGACATGGAGGCACAATCCACCAATCTAACCAGCCCATCGTCTGCTAGGGATCCTTTCTGGTGTGCAGAGTCTCCTAAAAAGCTGAGGCAAGGGGGGAACGAGGCCGAAATTCAGACTCGGCCAGGCTAACAGCCCAGCAGTCCATCCCCAAGTTGACGCTGGGATCCCGCCTTGCTAGGATTCAATATCGCCGGATAATTCAACCGGATAATTTAAAATTTAAGCCGTGACCTTCTCTGCCAGCCCATGCCCACCATTCAGCAACTGATCCGCGAGGAGCGCAGTGTTGCCGCTCGCAAGACCAAGTCTCCTGCCCTGAAGGCTTGTCCACAGCGGCGGGGGGTTTGCACCCGAGTGTACACGACAACGCCCAAAAAGCCCAACTCGGCCCTGAGAAAAGTGGCTCGCGTTCGCCTCACTTCCGGCTTTGAGGTCACCGCTTACATTCCCGGCATCGGCCACAACCTACAAGAGCACTCTGTGGTCATGATTCGCGGTGGGCGGGTTAAGGATTTGCCCGGCGTGCGTTACCACATTATCCGGGGCACCCTCGACGCTGCAGGGGTCAAAGACCGCAAACAAGGCCGCTCCAAATACGGGGCGAAACGGCCCAAGCCGGGCCAAGCTCCAGCCGCCGCTGGCAAGAAAAAATAGCTTTGCCCTCACCCTCAACCCTCCATATCCCACTCGTCATCTTTCTTTCTGTCATCCCCATCTGAACAAGCAACCCAGCTCCTATGTCTCGCCGCAACCGTGCCCCTCGTCGTGATGTGCCCCCGGATCCCAAGTATGGGAGCCGTCTGGTTACCATGCTGATCCGCAAGTTGATGATGAGGGGTAAGGCATCCCTGGCTGCCAGGATCCTCTATGAAGCTCTGGACATTGTGCGGGAGCGCACTGGCCAAGACCCACTCCCCTTGCTGGAAAATGCTGTTCGCAACGCCACCCCATTGGTGGAGGTGAAAGCCCGCCGGGTGGGCGGAGCCACTTATCAGGTGCCTGTGGAGGTGAGAGGAGAGCGGGGCACTTCTCTAGCGCTGCGCTGGCTGGTGACCTTTTCGCGCACCCGTCCAGGTCGCACCATGGCTGCCAAGCTGGCCAATGAGCTGATCGATGCAGCCAACGAAACCGGCAGCGCCATTCGACGGCGGGAAGAGGTGCATCGCATGGCCGAGGCCAACAAGGCCTTTGCCCACTACCGCTACTGAACTAGCCTGGCGGAGCAGTGGAGACTTTTGGGATCCCTGTTCTGCCCAGCCCGAGTTCCAGCGAGGTGGAGAAAAATCGGCAAAAAAGATTAGAATTGTAAAGGATTTTTTAGTTTGCCCAAGTCGCAGGGCGACGAGGATTGGGAGGTTGACGTGGCACGCACAGTTCCCCTAGAACGAGTCCGAAACATCGGCATCGCGGCTCACATCGATGCTGGCAAGACCACGACCACAGAGCGGATTCTCTTCTACTCCGGTCTGGTGCACAAAATTGGCGAAGTTCACGACGGAACTGCGGTCACCGATTGGATGGCCCAGGAGCGGGAGCGGGGCATCACCATCACCGCTGCGGCCATCACCACCCGTTGGACTAAGCGGGATCCCGCAAATCCTTCCCAGCCCCTCTCCGGCGCACCGGAGTACACCATCAACATCATCGATACTCCTGGGCACGTCGATTTCACCATTGAAGTTGAGCGCTCCATGCGGGTGCTGGATGGGGTGATCGCCGTCTTTGACTCGGTGGGCGGCGTGCAGCCTCAGTCTGAGACCGTCTGGCGGCAAGCCAATCGTTACAATGTGCCCCGCATTGCCTTCGTCAACAAAATGGATCGCATGGGGGCCAATTTCCTCAAGGTTTACAACCAGATCCGGGAGCGCCTCAAGGCCAATGCTGTGCCCATCCAACTGCCCATCGGTGCCGAAGACGGGTTTTGCGGCATTGTTGACTTGGTGCGGATGCAAGCCCGCATTTATATGGATGAGATCGGCAAAGACATTCGTCCGGCCCCCATCCCTGAGGAGATGAAAGATCTCGTGGCAGAGTATCGGGCCAAGCTGGTGGAAGCAGTGGCCGAGACGGACGAAGCTCTGATGGAAAAGTACTTCGCCGAAGAAGATCTGAGCGAAGCCGACTTGATGGCGGGTCTGCGCAAAGGCACGATCAGCGGCCAAATTGTGCCCATGCTGTGTGGCTCTGCCTTCAAGAACAAGGGAGTCCAGATGCTGCTGGATGCGGTGGTGGATTACCTGCCCTCGCCTGTGGATATTCCGGCCATCAAGGGGGTGCTGCCAGATGGCTCAGAAGTGTCCCGCCGTGCCAGCGACGATGAGCCCTTCTCCGCCCTGGCCTTCAAGTTGATGAGTGATAAGTACGGGGATCTCACCTTTATTCGCGTCTACTCGGGGGTGTTGACCAAAGGTACTTATGTGCTCAACTCCACCAAGAACAAGAAGGAGCGAATTTCGCGGTTGGTGGTGCTGAAGGCCGATGAACGCTTGGACGTGGATGAGCTGCGGGCAGGAGATCTGGGAGCTGTGGTGGGCCTCAAGGACACCACCACCGGAGACACCCTCTGCGACGAAAATGCGCCGGTGATCCTGGAGTCTCTGTTTATCCCAGAGCCGGTGATCTCAGTAGCGGTAGAACCCAAAACCAAAGCCGATATCGATAAGCTCTCCAAGGCCCTGCAGGCCCTGGCCAAGGAGGATCCCACCTTCCGCGTGTCTGTGGATCCCGAGACCAATCAAACCATCATCTCTGGGATGGGCGAGCTGCACCTGGAGATCTTGGTGGATCGGATGCTGCGGGAGTTCAACGTAGAAGCCAATGTTGGTAACCCACAGGTGGCCTACCGCGAAACCATTCGCAAGCCGGTTAGCCGCGTGGAAGGCAAGTTTGTTCGCCAGAGTGGTGGCCGCGGCCAGTACGGCCATGTGGTTATCGACCTAGAGCCGGCGGAGCCGGGTACAGGATTTGAGTTCGTTTCCAAGATTGTGGGTGGCGTTGTGCCCAAAGAATACATTGGGCCAGCCGAGCAAGGGATCCGAGAAGCCTGCGAATCCGGTGTGCTGGCGGGCTATCCCCTGATTGACATCCGCGCCACTCTGGTGGATGGCTCCTACCACGAGGTGGACTCCAGCGAAATGGCCTTCAAGATCGCCGGTTCGATGGCTCTGAAGGAGGCTGCTCGCAGGGCAAGCCCTACCCTGCTGGAGCCGATGATGAAGGTCGAGGTGGAAGTCCCTGAAGCCTTTGTGGGGGATGTCATCGGGGACATCAACGCCCGCCGCGGCCAGATGGAGGGGATGAATACAGAAGGCGGCATTACCAAAGTCAATGCCAAAGTTCCCTTGGCGGAGATGTTTGGCTATGCCACCGACATTCGCTCCAAGACCCAGGGTCGAGGCACCTTCACGATGGAGTTCAGCCACTACGAGGAAGTTCCTCGCAGTATCGCCGAAGCCATCATTGCCAAAAACAAAGGAAATGAGTAGCTGACTGAAACCAAAAAGGAAGTGACGATTCATGGCACGCGCTAAGTTTGAACGCACCAAACCCCATGTCAACGTTGGCACCATCGGCCATGTTGACCACGGCAAGACCACCCTGACGGCTGCCATCACCACCACCTTGGCTGCTTTGGGTCAGGCCACAGCCAAAAGGTACGATGAGATCGACGCAGCGCCAGAGGAAAAAGCTCGCGGCATTACCATCAACACCGCCCACGTCGAGTATCAGACTGCCAACCGTCACTACGCCCACGTGGATTGTCCCGGCCACGCCGACTACGTGAAGAACATGATCACAGGCGCGGCCCAGATGGACGGAGCCATCTTGGTGGTGTCTGCGGCTGATGGGCCTATGCCCCAAACGCGGGAGCACATCCTGCTGGCCCGGCAGGTGGGGGTGCCCAGCTTGGTGGTCTTCCTAAACAAAGAAGACATGGTGGATGATCCAGAGTTGCTGGAGTTGGTGGAGCTGGAAGTGCGGGAGCTCCTCTCCAAATACGACTTCCCCGGCGACGACATCCCCATCATTAGAGGATCGGCGCTGAAAGCCCTAGAAAGAATGACCGCCAACCCCAAAACCCAGCGGGGCGAAGATCCTTGGGTGGACAAAATTTATGAGCTGATGGATGCGGTGGACTCCTACATTCCCACGCCTGAGCGGGATGTGGACAAGCCCTTCCTGATGGCTGTGGAGGATGTCTTCTCGATTACTGGTCGGGGCACGGTGGCCACGGGCCGGATCGAGCGGGGTCGCATCAAGGTGGGCGAAACGGTGGAACTGGTGGGCCTGCGAGAAACTCGCTCTACCACCGTTACCGGCCTGGAGATGTTCCAGAAAACCCTCGACGAAGGGATTGCCGGCGACAACGTTGGTGTGCTGTTGCGGGGCATTCAGAAGAACGAAGTGGAGCGCGGCATGGTGCTGGCCAAGCCCAAGACCATTACTCCTCACACCAGCTTCGAGTCTGAGGTGTATGTCCTCAAGAAAGAAGAAGGAGGTCGCCACACGCCCTTCTTTGCCGGCTATCGTCCTCAGTTCTATGTGCGCACCACCGATGTAACCGGCACCATCTCTTCCTTCACGGCTGATGACGGATCCCAGCCGGAGATGGTGATGCCCGGCGACCGCGTCAGGATGACGGTGGAGCTGATTCAGCCCATCGCCATCGAGCAGGGGATGCGCTTTGCCATTCGCGAGGGTGGCCGTACCGTCGGAGCGGGTGTTGTCTCCAAGATCCTGAAGTAAGCTGCTTTTTCTCGGCAGGGATTGAGTGCTGGCGGCCCCAGACCAACTCGGTCGCAACAGTGGTGCGGAGCACTTTCCCTGCTGACCTTTTCGAGTCCACCGTTCTCTGGATTGCTCTCCGGCCATGCCTACTTTGACCCAACAGAAAATTCGCATCCGCCTGAAGGCTTACGATCATCGGCTGCTGGATACTTCCTGCGACAAAATCGTGGATACGGCTCGTCGTACCGACGCCGTGCCGGTTGGCCCGATTCCTTTGCCTACTCGGCGCCGCATCTACTGTGTGCTGCGTTCCCCCCACATCGACAAGGACTCGCGGGAACATTTTGAAACCCGCACCCACCGGCGCATTATCGACATCTATTCCCCCTCTTCCAAAACCATCGATGCTCTCATGAAGCTGGATCTGCCGGCAGGAGTAGATATTGAGGTGAAGCTGTGATGGATCTGCAGGGATCCCTCGCTTTCGCAGTCATTTCGTAGAGCTTGGATGAGGGCAGCAGCGGGTGACAACATCGGTTGATCCGGTCGATCGCGATAGTGGTGCAGACCCCTCTCAGGGGTTGGCAACTCCAGGAGCGGCCCAATCCCCCATCCCGGTTTTGGTGGTGGGGGCCCTGGGCAAAATGGGGCGGGAGGTGGTGCGGGCCGTTGCCCAGACGCCCGACATGAGGTTGGTGGGGGCGGTGGCCCGCTCTCAACTGGGCTCGGATATTGGCGAGGTGCTGGGCCTGGGATCCCTGGGGGTGGAGATTACCGATGACTTGTCGGGGCAGTTGCTGAGGTTGTCGCAGCGGAGCAACCGCGGCGTAATGGTGGACTTTACCCATCCTCGGTCGGCATTTGAACATGTTCGCTCGGCCATTGCCTTTGGCGTACGCCCGGTGGTGGGGACGACGGGCCTGACGCCGGAGCAGGTGGAGCGGCTGCGGGATCTGGCGGACAAGTCGGGTGTGGGCTGTTTAATCGCGCCCAATTTCGCCATCGGCATGATTTTGCTGCAGCAGATGGCGCTGCAGGCGGCGCAGTATTTTGACCATGTCGAGATCATCGAGCTGCACCACAACCGCAAAGCGGATGCCCCCAGCGGCACGGCTCTACAGACGGCCCAACGGCTGGGGCAATTGGGCAAGGCCTTTAACCCGCCCGTTCGCGACAGCGGGACGGAGTCCTCAGTGGAAGAAAAAGAGCTGATCCCCGGTGCGCGGGGAGGGCTCTCTGGCCCCAACATTCCCATTCACAGCGTTCGTCTGCCGGGGTTGATCGCCCATCAGGAGGTCATTTTTGGTGGGATGGGGCAAACCCTCACGTTGAGACACGACACCACGGATCGGATAGCTTTTATGCCGGGAGTGATCCTGGGGATCCGCAAGGTGCTGCAGCTCAAAGGTTTGGTCTACGGGCTGGAGCAAGTGTTGAGCTAGCCGGTCAGGGGAGGGATCCCGGCCTCATCCAGAATGCGGGGGATGAGGTGCTCGGCTTTGACGGCCATCAGATGCACCCCATGGCAGATCTGGCGGGCCTGCCGCACCTGTTCGGCGGCAATGCGGATCCCTTCTTCGAGGGGGTGGGCGGCGTTGGCCAGCCGCTGGATAATCCCGTCTGGGATCTTCACTCCTGGCAGGTTGCGGTTGATAAACTCGGCATTTTTGGCCGACTTGAGCAAAAAGATGCCAGCCAGGATGGGCTTGCCGGCGGGACGGCCCAACTTATCCATGAAGCGCTCCAGCTGCTCGAAGTCGGTGACCATCTGGCTTTGGAAAAATTGGGCTCCGTTTTCCAGCTTGCGGTGGAAGCGCCGCTCCAGGCCGGAAAAGCTGCCCGATTGGGGTTCTACTGCTGCTCCTGCCAACAGATGCGTGCCCCCATCCGGGAGAGGTTTGCCGTTGCAATCGAGGCCATTGTTCAGCCGTTGGATAAGCTGCAGCAAGCGCACCGATTCCAGATCGAATACGGGGCGGGCATCGGGGCAATCGCCGATGTGGATGGGATCCCCGGTGAGGGCCAACACATTGCGCAGGCCGAGAGCTGAGGCCCCCAACAGATCCCCCTGGAGGGCCAGGCGGTTGCGATCCCGACAGGCCAACTGCAGGATCGGTTCAACACCCGCCTGATGCAACAGCACCGAGGCCGCCAACGGGCTCATGCGGGCCATGGCTCGGTTGGAGTCCGTAATGTTGATGGCATGCACCCGCCCCTTGAGCTGCTGGGCCAAAGACAGCAGGGTGCTGGTGTCGGATCCCTTGGGGGGGGTGATCTCGGCGGTGAGCAGAAATTCCCCCCGCTGGATGGCCTGGGCGAAGCGGGACAGGGGAGGTGATGAGGGGATCAGGGCCACAATTCCTGAAGGAAAGGTAAAACGGCTGGCTTATTATCGACTTTTCCGGGAGGTTTTTCCAGACAGGTCGTCCTTTCTCAAGGCTTGGGCGAGGGAAGGGGGCTGGGCGGGGGCTGCACCCGCATTTCCCCCAGCCATATCTGGGGATCCCCCTGTTGCAGATGCTGCCGCCAATCCTGTGCTGCTGCAGGAGGGATCCCGTCCCCGCTCAAGGCCCAGCTCCAGCCGATCACCTGAGGCCAGCGTTGGGCCTCTAGGGCTGCCAGCAGAGGTTGAGAGGCTTCCGAGCCCAGGGCTGGCCCGCGGATCACCACAGGCACTTCCGGGTTGAGGGCCTCAAGGCGGCGGTACAGCGGTTCAAAAGCGGCGGGATCCCCCGTTACCTGTAGGCTCAGCCAGTCCATCTCAGGGAACCGAGCCCAGGTGGACACGGCCTTGGCATCTTCTCCGTCCAGCTCCACCACCCAGAGCAAATTGGCCGGGGACTCCGTCCCGCTAACGCGAACAGAGCGCAGGGTTTGCATCAGGTGTTGGTAAGCCCGTTGTTGCAGCGAGGACTCCGTCCCACCAAAGGGCTCCCCACCGCTACCGCGAGCGCGTTCGGGATCCCCGTCGCCAACAACGACGGCCAGGATGATGGGGGTGGCAAAGCGCTGGATCCCGCGGGCCCAAGAGCGCAAGGTCTCATCGTGATCCCCATTGGCCAAGGCAGAAAGTTGGGCTGGATCTAGCCGCAGGCGCAGGTAGGGGACTGAGCCGCTTTCCCGCAGGCGACTGGCCAACTGCTGTGGAAAGTCCTGGCGGGGATCCCAGAGGTGATCCACGGCTGCCCAGGCGGGGGGTTGACCGATGGCCTGGCGATAGGCGAGGAGTTGATCCCAAGTGGGAATGCCCGGCCAAGCGACCCCGTGATACAGCCGGCCCGGAGGTGGCGGCAGCGGCCTACCCCGCAGAAAGGGGGCGGAATCGGGTGGGATTGGCGAGGTGAGAACAACCTCCAGCCGCAGCGGCGGCAAGACATCACCGGCAGGGGGATGCGGCAGGGAGAAAGGGAGGATCCAACTGCGCTCCTGGAACTGGCCTCGGATGATCTGCTGAGGGTGAAAGTCCTGGGGAGGTGGCAGCGGTTCCAGCGGGTCTTCCCCCCAGAAAGCCCGTTGGATTACCAAGCGCACCCCTGCGCCGGGGTGGATCAGAGGCGTGGTGGTATCCAGGTGAAAGCTACCCCTGAGGCGGGTGGAGGTCTCGTTGGGCTCAACCCGGAAGGAGAAGGTGAGCTGGTCAGATCGGTAGGTGCCTGGAGCGGGGGAAGCAGTGGGGGGCGGGGATCCCGGCAGGCTTTCGCAGTCGGTGCAGGGAAAAATGGCCTGCGGATGGAGAGAGACAGAAGCCTCGCGGGCAGATTGCAATTGCTGGGGGCTGATGACAAAGCTGGCCCAAAGATGCTTCAGACGGGGATCCCGACCGGGCGAGATATCGGAGAAGGTTCGGCCCTCAGGAGTGGCCGTGCGGGTGCCGGCAGCCGTGCCGTCCAGAGGCACCGTGGAAACTGGGTCGCCAGCACAGCCCCCCAAAAAAACGACCGACAAAATCAGCAGCAGCGCCCAGCCGCAAGTGCTCCGCACCGCTACCGCGACCCAGGGGTCGAGTTTGCAGTTGGATGGCTGGATCATGATCTCACCTCAATACACCACTCCTGCCCGGCTACCGAAGGGAGTCGATGCCGCTCTCGTCTTGTGGACGGTGCGGTTCCCGACGGGGCACCAACGCAAACGGCCAGCAAGATCCCTTTCCCTCCGGTTGCTAGAGGGATCCTCGCCCAGAGGCACACCCTTTGAGATTGATCCCGATCACACCCGTTGCTGAACGGGAAAGGTCTCCGTCCTGCCCAGGCGAACTATCCCTGCGGCACGGTTGCGACTTCTGGGTAAATGGTCAGGATCCCTTCGTAGAGGATTTGGCCGGGCTGCACCTCCAGGCGGTCGATGCGCACGCCGGGATCCAACTGAATGGGGAAATCGGCCAGGCCGGGGATGGGGATCTCTTGGCCTTCGCTCACCCAGAGGGGATTGACCAGCCGCAACCGGTTGGGGCCTTGGGCTTCTAGGCCGGTCAGCACCGTCACCGGCGCTTCCACCCCTTCCGGAGTGGTCAGGTTAGCCTGGATGCGCAGCCGACCCTGTTCCAGCGTGACCTGAGGCTGGCGGATGAGAAAGGGCACCACTTGGCCCCCAACGGGCAACTGCACCTGGGCCTGAGCCAGTTGGGCTTGGATGAGGGGAGTCTGGAGGGTGCGGTTCAGGTCTTCCTCGGTAAGGCGCAAGCTCACCTGCACCGGCACAGGGGCCAATAGCCGCAGCGGGCTCCGTCCCTGGATGGCTTCGCCCACATTGAGGCGAATATCCTGGCCCCGCAGCCGCAGATGGCTGACCTGAAAGCCTTGATAGCTGAGGTTGTCTCCCGACACCTGGGCCTGAGGGATCTGCCCGTTCAAAATCTGGGCGTCGGAGCCGGCAATTTGCACTTGCAGGTTATCGACCCTCTGCACCTCCGAACGGATCCAAGCGGCCACCAAGGGGCTGAGAAGGGATCCGGCAATTTGGGCAAATCCGGGCCAAGGCCAAAACATGGTGGGTAGGCTGAGCAGCAGAGCAAACCCCAGCCGCTGCCCCGCTTGCGAAAGCCGTTGGCGGCGACAGGTTGCCGATTGGGTTTGGAGAGGAGACGGATCTGGACTGGGCCGATGGCAAGACGTGAGCAGCACTGGATACCTCGGGAGCAACAACAAGCGATGGTTTCCACCCAACTACGACCAGACTAGGGCAGGACTTCTCCGCCGAACAGAGGGATCCCCCGCACACTTGGAGAGGCTATCCATCCGTCAACTGCCACCAAAGATACCCCAGCCGCAGGTAGTGAAGCCGTAGCCAGGGCAAAGGGAAAGCGCGGGGCGGCTGGCGAAACAGAGCGCTCATCTGGGAAGGGATCCCGGCGATCTCCTGGGCCAGCATTTTGCCCGCCCACACTGCTGTGGCCACACCGCTGCCGTGATAGGCCAAGCCGTACCACAGGCTGGGATCCGCCGGCGAAGGGCCAATATGGGGGTGAAACTGCCGAGAAAGGCAGACCAGTCCATTCCAGGCGTACTCGATCTCCACCCCTTCCCAAGCAGGGAAAAGACGATAGAGCTGTCGGGTCATCCAAGTGCGCAACTGCTGTCGCTCCGTCGGGGTATCGCGGGTGCCACCCCGTCCCCCAAACAGCAGGCGCCCATCCGGCAGCAGACGGTAATAGAACAGCAGCCGCCGCATGTCGTAGAGCGGCGTCGGATCCCACCACCCCTGCGCTTTCTGCTCCTGAGGCGTTAGAGGTCGGGTGACCAGGATGTTGGACAGTGCCGGCAACAGGGATCCCGCCAGTTGGGGATACAGGGCCTCTGGGGTGTAGCCGTTGGTGGCGATGACCAAGTGTCGAGCGCGCACCGTTCCTCCCGGCGTGTGACAGATGTGTTGGGATCCCACCTTTTCCCAGGCCATGACCGGACTGCCGCTGTACAGTTTTGCCCCCCACCGGTGGGCTGCTTGGGCCAGCCCTTGGGTGAGCTTGAGGGGGTTGAGGCCAAACCCCACCCCGATGTGCAAAGCGCCGTGGTTCTCTTGGCTGTTGAAGCCGCGTTCCCGCAGCTCTTTGGGGTTGAGGAGCTGGGCCGGGTAGCCCGCCACCTGAGTACAGATCTGGTACTCGGCCTCTAACTCCGACCATGCCTGTGGACGATGGGCCACTGCGTAGCAGCCCTGTCCCTGAGCCTCTAGGGAGAAGCCCTCGCTGGCCGCCAGCTCCCGAACGGTTTCCACCGCCTGCCATTGATCCCGATAGTAGCGCTCCGTCTCCGCCAGCCCCACCCGCCGCACCATCTGGGCGTGGGTGAGGTGGCTCGCCCCCACCCCGCAAAAGCCACCGTTGCGTCCCGAGGCCCCCCAACCCAGGGATCCCGCCTCCAGCAGGCAGGCAGAAATGCCATGGTCGCGGGCCAGGTGCAAGGCCGTCGATAGCCCCGTCAATCCTCCCCCCACAATGACCACCTCCGCGCCCACCTGCGCTTGCAAAGGTGCCGGATGCCGCCAACCGGGATCTGCTATCGTGCTGTCCCAGTAGCTGCCGACCGGGCAGGCAGGATCGTAGGTGCTGGCAGGATAAAGGCCCTTTCTCATACGAGCAATGGGAAGAACATCTTGCTGGGCAACGCCGAAGTGCTCGGTACCGCTGAGGCGACCGGTCGCAGGACAAGTGCTGAAGGGGATCCCCTTACTCCTGGGCAACGCTGTCGCAACCGGCAGCAGCGGCCTCCATATCGGCAGGGGTATTGCAGTCCAGGAAGATCTCAGGAGTGTAGAGCTCCACCTCCTGTACCCGCCTGCCCAGATCCTGCAACAACCGGCGCAGGCCCAGGGTTTCTTCTCGGAGATCCAACAGCTTTTCCCGCAAGCGCCTGTCGATCAGGGTAGGGTGCCCCCGTCGCCCTCGATGCACCGGCACAGTAACCCAAGCGCGATGGCGCAGATGGTACTCCAGCAAGCTGTGGTAGATCCACGCCGGGCGGGGCTGATCCACCGCCGAAATGGCCAGCACCTGAAAATCGGCAGGGATCCCTTCCACCCCTACCCGAATGGAGTGGGTCTTGCCCAGCTCAGGAGCCGGATTGACCAGCACCTCTGCCCCTGCCAAGTGGGGTTGGGCTGCCGCCAAATGCTGGGATCCCAGCACCACCCAGGGTTGAAACCCCGCCTGTCGCCACTGAAAAATCTGGTAAGAGAGCAGGGTTTGCCCGTCTTTCCAGGGCAGAAAGGCTTTCGGCTCTCCCATCCGCGTGGAAAACCCAGCCGCCAAGATCAGCGCATGCAGCTTCGGCTCATTTGCCAAGGAGCTTCACCAGCAGAATGCCAAACAAATATAGAAACGTCACAGCCCCGGCCAACAGGCTCTGGGTAAGGGGATCCGTCGAGGGGGTGAGAATGGCCCCCGCCACCACCGCGCCCAGAACCACATAGCGCCAGCCCTTGAACATCTGCTCGGCAGTCACCAGACCCAGCGCCCCCAGCAGCGCCTGCAAAATCGGCACCTGAAAGGCCAGGCCGGTGCTGAACAGCAGCAGCAGCACAAACTCAAAGTAGCGGTCGATGGACCAAGCCTGATCCACCACCCCTTCGCCGTAGCGAATGAAAAAGTTGAGCGCCGCCGGAATGAGGAGATAGTAGGCAAAGACCAAGCCGGCCACAAAGAGAAGGCTGGATCCCAGCACCACCGGCCCCAGCAGCTTGCGCTCCTTCACGCTCAGCCCCGGCAAGACGAAGCGGGCAATTTGGTAGAGCAAAAAGGGTGTGGCCAGCAATAGCCCCGAGTAGGCCGCCACCTTCACAGAAACGAAAAAATACTCCCCCGGCGCCAGTTGCAAAAAGGTAACCCCCCGAGCGGGCACCTCCAGCAGGGCGACAATGCGGTTCACCACGGCAAAGCAAGCGATGATGCAGATCACCACCGCGATCACGCTGGCCAACAGGCGGCTGCGCAGCTCTTCCAAGTGCTCCATCAAGGTCATCTCGACCTCGTAGGGAAACTCCGGATCCCGCACCCGACCAGACTCAGGGGCCGCCGCGGCTTGCTCCGGGGATTCGGTCTCAGAGGCAAGGGTCATGGGCCAAGGTGTAACGAGACGTTCCCCGCTATCTTAGCGCTGCCCCCTCTCCAGGGAAAAGCACTTGTCGAGCCGCTATAGGGGGATGTAGCCCTGGCCTGTTAAGGGGATCCCGGGGCCTGAGCAGATGAAACTGGGAAGGGGAGCGGTTGCAGTTTTTAGCGCTTGCCCAAGCCCAGCGCCTTTTCCACCTGCTGGGCGGCATAGGCCATGGCAAAACAGCAGATAAAGTAGATCAGGCCGATAAAAAACAGCACTTCCCGCTGGGTGCCCAGCCAGTTGGGGTTGGTGAACACCACCCGCCCCGCCTGCAGCAGGTCGATGAGGCCGACAATGAACACCAGCGACGTGTCTTTGAAGAGAGTGAGGAACTCGTTCACCAGCGCCGGAACGGCTGCCCGCAGTGCCTGGGGCAAAATCACCAGAGCCGTCACTTGAAAGGGGTTCAAGCCCAGCGCCCGTGCCGCTTCTAGCTGGCCCAGCGGGATTGACTGCAGGCCGCCCCGCACGTCCTCGGCCACGTACACGGCTGTAAACAAGATGAAGGCCACCTCCGCCCTGATGATCAGGTTGACGCTGATCCCCCCCAGAAAGAAGGGCACCAACAGCCAGGCGGCAAACAGAATGGTGGTCAGGGGCACCCCCCGCACCAGCTCGATCACCAGCGTGCAGAAGATCCGGATTACCGGCAACGCCCGATTGGCCCGGCCCAACGCCAGCAACACCCCAATGGGGAAGCCGATGATCATGGCGGCTGCCGCCAAGATCAAGGTCAGCAGCAGTCCAGACAGTTGCTCAGCCCGCACTGCCGGCCAATTGGGGCCCAGGTTGCCCAGCAGCAGCTCCAGACAGAGGGGCAAGATCAAGGCCCAAACCCAGATGGAAGCCAGCCGCCAGGATTCCCGTCCGCGACTGAGGGCAATAGCGGCAAAAGTCGCTCCAGAGCAAACCGCCAGCCACCCCTGCGACTGGGTTCCCAAAGGCAGGAAAGCGGCCAAGCCCATAGCAGCTCCCAAGAGAATGAGGTAGTGCAGCAGCACACCGCCCCAAGCCCCCCCCGCTACCCCCAAGGTGGCCAGCACAATTCCCAACACCGCCCACACCCGCCACAGTTGGCTGCTGGGGTAGGTGCCGCTGGCAAAGATTTTCAGGTTGGCCGGGATCACCTCCCAGCGGGCTTGGGTGAACGCCCAGTTCCAGAACAGGGAAATTGCCCAGGCCAACACCAAGGCAGAGACCAAGGTGAGCAAGGTGCTCAGCCAGGAGTCGAACAGGTTGCGGCGCACCCAAGCCAGAGGACTTTGTTTCTCCCTGGGGGGGAGTACCTTTTCTTCTACAAGGGGAGAGGAGAGACTGCTGGGCATGGGTTAGCGCTCCACCAATTTGACGCGGGCATTGAGCCAGTTCATGCCGTAGGAAACCACCAGGTTAAAGGTCAGGTAGGTGGCCATGAGGATGGCGAACATCTCCACCGAACGTCCCGACTGGTTGATGATGGTGCTGCTGATGTTGAACAGATCGGAGAAGCCAACGGCAATGGCCAAGCTGGAGTTTTTAATCAAGGTGAGATACTGAGTGTTCAAGGAGGGGATCATGATCCGCAGGGCCTGGGGCACAATCACCAAGCGAAAGGTTTGCAGCTCCGACAGGCCGATGGCCCGGGCCGCCTCCCACTGCCCCCGCGGCACCGCCAAAAAGGATCCCCGCACCACTTCGGCAATGTAGCAGCCGGTGTAGGTCACCAAGCCCAGCATCATGGCGGTAAACTCCGCCGAAAGCTGGATCCCACCCCGGAAGTTAAAGCGCTCCAGTACCGGGACATCCAGCCGCACCGGCGGCTCTGGGAAGAGCACCCAGCAGGCCACCGCCAGCAGCGCCACCCCCGCAGCCACCCACAGGTTCCGCTGCCGGGATCCCAGCTCGGGTCGGCAGACTAGGAGCAGCTTGCGGATCCCCCACCCAGCCGCGATTACAATGGCCAGTGTAGGGATAAACCATCCGCTCAAATCCAACCCGGGCAGCTTCACTCCCCGCTGGTTGATAAAGACAAGCCCGCCGATGGAGAGACTGTTGCGCACCCCCGGCAGGGTGAGGATCACCCCCTGGTACCAGAAGATCACGATCAGCAGCACCGGGACATTGCGAAAGATCTCGGTGATGACGGTAGCCAATTGGCGGGCCAGCCAGTTGCTGGAGAGGCGGGCGATCCCCAAGACAAAGCCCATCGCCGTCGCCAACACAATGCTGACTGCCGACAGCCAGAGGGTGTTCACCGCTCCCACCGCCAGAGCCTTCAGGTAGCTCTCGGAGGGGTCGTAGGGGATCAGCCCCTCGGTGATCCCAAAGTTGGCGGAGTTGCCCAGAAAGCGGAATCCCAAACTGATGCCCAGGCGGCGCAGGCTGGCGAGGAGGTTCTGAGCAAGGATCCCGAACACCAGCAGCACGGCCACGACAAAGGCCACCTGCAGCAAGAGCTTCAGGATACGCTCATCCCGCCACCAGGGGGGGCGAAGGTGGGGCTGGTCAGACAGTGCAGTCATGGGGCGCAGGCAACAATCCAAAGTATGACAGGAAACAAGGGATCCCTGGCCGGTACTGACCAACCGAGATCCCTGTCCCAGGGGGGGCGATGGCTCCCGGATTTGCGATTAGCGGAAAGGCGGCGCGTACTGGATCCCGCCTTTGGTGTAGGGCTGGTTCAAGCCCCGCGGCACGCCCAAGGGGGTCAGGTGGCGGTCGAAGATCTCGCCGTAGTTGCCCACCGCCTTGATGACATTGACCACCCAATCCGGCTTCAGGCCCAGCAGCTCTCCCAGGTTGCCCTCCTGGCCCAAGAAACGACGGATATCGGGATCCTCCGACTTGAGAAACTCCTCCACATTGGCGCTGGTGATCCCCTTTTCTTCTGCATAGAAGAGGGCGTAGACCGTCCAGTTCATGATGTCGGAGAAACTCTCATCTCCGTGGGGAACCAGCGGCCCCAAGGGCTCTTTGGAAATGATCTCCGGCAAGATCACGTGGTCATCAGGAGAAGCCAAGCTGGCCCGGCGGGAGATGAGGGCGCTTTGGTCGCTGGTGATGGCATCGCAACGGCCCTCTTCGTAGGCGTTGAAAGAGGAATCATCGCCGTCGAAGGTTACTGGCGTAAAGGCAATGCCACGGGCGCGGAAGGTATCCGCCAAGTTCAGCTCGGTGGTGGTGCCGGCAATCACACAGATGGTGGCCCCGTTCAGGTCTTCCAGCTTTTCCACCCCCAGCGACTTCCGCACCATAAATCCTTGGCCGTCGTAGTAGGTGGTGGGGCCGAAGGTCACCGCCCACTCGCGATCCCGAGTGAGGGTCCAGGTGGTGTTGCGGCTAATCATATCGACCTCGCCCGACTGAATCGCAGACTGGCGATTGGCCGCCGTCAGGTAGACGTATCGAACCTTGTCCGGATCTCCAAAGAGAGCGGCAGCTACTGCCCGGCAGATGTCGATATCAAAACCCACATACTTGCCTTGGTCATCCAGGTTGCCGAATCCGGGCAGTTGGTTGTTTACCCCACAGATCAACTCGCCCCGAGCCTTGATGCGGTCGGTGAGCGGCCCCAGCTGCGCCCAAGCGGGAAGGGACTGCAGGCCCATAGACAACGCCAGTGCCCCGGCCAAGGGAGCCAATCCGTTCAAATGCTTTATCCAGTTCATAAAATTACCCCATGTCAATCCTCAAGATCTTCGTCGTCAACAGTCGTTCATACACGGCACTTCAACCGAGATACCGTGCCATTGGGTTACACTCCTGCCACACCCCACACCCCATAGAATGGTTTGCCATAGGCGCCTACGATTTTCTCAAAGCCTTACATGTCAGGGCGTATGGAAATGTTGCAGAGGCTACGGTTGTGGCTCGGCCAGTTCTGCCATGGTACCCATGCCTGCTTTGGTGAAACTTAGGGAGTCACCCACCCATGCAAGGATCCCCGCACATAAGGTCTTCACTCTCTCCGCAAAGTGCAGCCAGCGCTGACATTATCCAATGCGAAGATGTTCACAAATGGTACGGCGATTTCCACGTCCTCAAGGGCATTACCACCCGCATCCGCCGCGGAGAGGTGGTGGTGGTCTGTGGGCCTTCAGGTTCGGGCAAGTCAACGTTTATTCGCACGTTGAACCGCTTAGAAGAACACCAGAGAGGGCGCATTGTGGTAGATGGCATTGAGCTAACCAGCGACCTGCGCAACATCGATGCCATTCGCCGCGAGGTGGGCATGGTTTTTCAACAGTTCAACCTGTTTCCCCATCTCACGGTTTTGCAAAATGTAACCCTTGGCCCAATCCACGTGAAAAAGATGAAAAAAAGTGAGGCGATAGAGCGGGCTATGGAACTGCTGAGCCGGGTGGGGATCGCCGAGCAAGCAGAAAAATACCCGGGGCAGCTTTCGGGGGGGCAGCAGCAGCGGGTGGCGATTGCCCGCGCCTTGGCCATGAATCCGGCGGTGATGCTCTTCGATGAGCCCACCTCGGCCTTGGATCCAGAGATGATCAAGGAGGTGCTGGACGTGATGCGGGAGTTGGCCCGCTCGGGGATGACCATGGTGTGTGTAACCCACGAGATGGGCTTTGCCCGCGAGGTGGCGGATCGGATTATCTTCTTCGACCGCGGCAAGATCGTGGAGGAAAACACCCCCCAAGAGTTTTTCAGCAATCCGAAAGAAGAGCGCTCCCGCCTGTTTTTATCCCAGATCCTTTCCCACTAGCGAGTCCTTCAGAAGGGGGTGAGGCGTGCCAGAAAAGCCCCCTCCGGCTCTTGATAGACAATCTGCCCCTGCCAGCCGTTGGCGTGGGCACACTGCAGCAGGGTTTCCGGATCTACAAATAGCCAGGGAAAGGGATCCCCCCGCTGGCCGTTGTACTCGGCTACAAAGTTCACTACCTTGGCTTTTGCCTCGCTCCCTTCCTGCCAATCTTCTGAGCCACCTGCTTCGAGGTGGGCAGGAGCGGCCAGCTTGCCAGAGGGATCTTCCAAGTTTTCTAAACGCCCTCCCTCTTCTGCCGGCAGATTCCGCAGATCTGCGAGGTCGCTGGCATCGCTCAAATCGGTGGAATCCAGGAGCAACTGGCCAGTGGGCTGAACCCAGTGGCGAGCCAGGCGCAAAAAACGCTCCAAGCCCGACAGGGATCCCGCCAAGCCGACGCCGTTCATCAGCAGGAGTAGGGTATCGAAGGGCTCTCCTGGCCCCGCCCAGTGGAAAAGATCGGCGGCAATGCGGCAGCGCACCCCCCGCTCTGCCATAATCTGCAAAGCCACAGGGGAGCGATCCAAAGCGGCCACGGCAAATCCTTCTTCCTGCAGCAGCAGGCTGTGGCGGCCCGTACCGGCGCCGATGTCTAGCACCCGACCGCGGCAGAGTTCCAAGGCCAAGGCTTCCACCTCCGGCAACTCTTGGGTGAAGAACACCTCTGGGGAGACCACCTGGGGCTCTTCCGCCAGCGGGATCCCCTCCAGGCTGTAGGCATGTAAGAGAAGGGATCCCTTGGCCTCTCCTCGGTGCCAGTCCCATAGGGCTTGCTCTAAGGGATCCTGAAGTGGGTAATTCTCGACAGCCTTTATCATGGAAGGGGAAAGCTAAACCATTGACCCGATGGCCATCGTCGCCTTTCTTTACGGTGCCGCTATCGTCCTTTTGCTGATTGCAGCAGTGGTTTGGGCAACATCTCGGCAGTTCAATGTGGAGACCGAGACGCAGATCGGCACCTCGCCAGAAGAGCCCTCCGAGACCTCATCCGTTCCTGTTTCCATTGTGGAGCAGCTAGAGCGCCAATACCGCAACAGCCCTTCCTACCGTCCCGATCCGTGACATACTCCCGCACTCATGCTGATGCATAGTCGGAGATCCTTAGAGATCCTTGGAAAGATGACTTTTGAGGATTCCTGAGGATACAAGCAGTGTCTTTACTGGCCAAAAGCTAGCGTTTTCTCTCTCTATATATGGTTGTCAAGTCTCCGCCACCCATTGTCTACATCGTCCTGGGGCTATTGCTCCTCTGGGGCGGTCATCGCGCTTGGCGGGCGGGCTATGTTCGCTGGCCGGAAGGCATTTCTCTACCGCCAGTATCGCTGCCAGGGTTGGGGGGTGGAGCACAAGATCTGCTCCTGACCAGCGGCGAGCGCACCTTGTTTGCCGATAGCAGTCCCGCTGCCGTTGCCGCTGCAGAGCTGTTGCGCCAAGGTAACCTCAGCGCGGCCATCTCGGTGTTGGAGATGGGGCTGCAAAGCAACCGCAACGACCCGGAAGCTCGCATTTTCTTGAACAACGCCCGCGCCCAGCAGCAGGGCAGTCCCTTGAGCCTGGCGGTGGTGGTGCCCATCTCCAGCAACCCCAACCGCGCCAAAGAGACCCTGCGCGGGGTGGCGCAAGCTCAGGAGGAGCTTTTCCAACAGGGGGGAATCGGAGGACGGCTGCTGCGGGTAGTGATTGCCGACGATGGCGACAACCCTGAGCGAGCAGCAGCGGTGGCCAAAGCCCTGGTGGCGCAGCCTGAGATCTTGGGCGTGATCGGCCATAACACCAGCGATGCCACCCTGGCTGCAGCCGAGGTTTATCAGCCTGCCGGCTTGGCGATGATCTCCTCCACCGCCACCAGCACTCGCATCAGCATGCTGGGGGATGCCATTTTTCGCACCGTGCCCTCGGATCAAGTGGCCGGCACACAACTGGCCCGTTATGCTCTCAACACGTTGCGGTTGCAAAGGGTGGCCATCTTCTACAACCCCAACAGCGCTTACAGTACCAGCCTGCGGGACGCCTTTGCCTCCACCCTGACCAGCGAAGGGGGCATCGTGCTGGCGGAGTTCGACTTATCGGCGTCGGACTTCAACCCCCAGGCCAGCCTGCAAAGGGCCGTCAGCCAAGGAGCCCAGGTAGCTTTTTTAGCTCCCACGGCTTCCGTAGCCGAAAAAGCCCTGGCCGTAGCCCGCGAGAACGCTGTAGCTGGTAAGCCCCTTGCTCTTCTGGGCGGCGATGTGCTCTTCAGCCTCACCACATTGCAAGAAGGGGGAGCAGCGGTAGAGGGCTTGGTGGTGGCGGTACCCTGGCATCCCCAGGTGCCGCGCAACCGCGAGTTTGCCCAGAAGGCAGCCCAGCTCTGGGGAGGGCAGGTGAGCTGGCGCACCGCTCTGGCTTATGATGCCACCCGGGTTTTCTTGCAAGCTTTCAGCCGAGGAGCCACCAGCCGCAGCGCTGTTCTCGCCGCCCTGGGCGACCCGAACTTCCGCTTGCCGGACGGCGCTTCCGGAGAAGTGCGCTTCTTGCCCTCCGGCGACCGCAATGCTCCCCATGTGCTGGTGCGGGTTGAGCCCGGCAACCGCTCCGGTACCGGCTACGATTTTGTGCCTCTCCCCTAGGGATCCCGGCAGACGCTACAGTGGGGGATGCTCTCAATCTCCTCAGAATCGAATGGATCCCATGCCCACTCGGATCACAGCCTGCTTTCAGGCGCTGCGCAGCCGTGGTGAAAAAGCCCTCATCCCCTACCTCACCGCTGGGGATCCCAACTTGGAAACCACCTTTGAGGCTTTGCAGGTTCTGGATCAGAGCGGCGCCGATCTTATCGAGCTGGGGGTACCCTACTCGGATCCCTTGGCGGATGGGCCGGTGATCCAAGCAGCAGCCACCCGCGCCCTCAGTCGGGGAGTCACTTTGGGCGTCATTCTACAAGGCTTGCGCTGTCTCTCGCTGCAGGCCCCCCTGATCCTGTTCACCTACTACAACCCCATCCACCAGCTCGGCATCCCCAACTTTCTGCATCAACTGCGGCAGGCCGGCTGTGCCGGCTTGGTCGTCCCCGATCTGCCTCTGGAAGAGGCGGGATCCCTGCGACAAGCAGCCCAGGCCGAAGAGATCGACCTCATCCTGCTGGTGGCCCCCACCAGCCCCCCGGAGCGCATGCGCCGCATTGCCCAGCAGTCCAGTGGCTTTGTCTACTTGGTCAGCACCACCGGCGTTACCGGCGAACGGGCCACCCTGGAAAAGCGGATCCCGGCTTTGCTGCAGCAACTGCGCCAACAAACCCCCCTGCCGATTGGGGTGGGCTTCGGCATCTCCACTCCCGACCAGGCCCGCCAGATCGCTCTCTGGGGAGCAGATGCGGCGATTGTGGGCAGCGCATTTGTGCAACGGCTGGCCAAAGCCCCCACGCCTGAAGAAGGACTGCAACAAATAGCTCACTTTTGTCGAGCCCTCAAAGCGGCCCTGCAAGAGGTGACCCCTCCAGAGCGCTGACCGAAGCGCGAGGAGCGTGGAGCGGCGGAAAAATCCCCCGGCTTTAGCCGTGGGGAGAACGTCAGTTCTGTTCAGGAGGGCGCCAACTCAGGTTGCTTCCATCTCAAAACAAATGTTTACATTCCGTAAGCCAGCCTGTAGACCCATTTCCCCCCTGCTGCGCCCCATAGTCCAGGGATCCCAGCCTAGGCAGACATTTTGGGGTTGGTAGGTTTGCAAATCTTCACAAAACACTCATCCATCCCGCGATATAAAATTAGGCTGGATGCTCGGCTGTCTGAAAGTCGCAGAGGTTCTTGACCTATCTAAAAATTGGGGGGTTCGGTGGGGGTAGTTTTGAGCAGCCTGCTGCCACGGAATCCCCAGTTTTTGGAGGTCAAAGAGGATCCCGCAAAAAAGCTTGGGATTTGGCTTTTGGGAGGTTCAGCCAGTCGCTCATCGCTTTTTGGAAAGACCAGAAGGAGATCCATCATGCAAGACGCCTTTACCCGGGTGATCGCTCAGGCAGATGCACGCGGTGCCTTTTTAAGTGACCAAGACTTTGACCGTCTGGCGGCTTTGGTGGCAGAGGGCAACAAGCGCCTGGATGCCGTCAACCGCATGACCAGCAACGCCGCCCAAATCGTAACCAACGCAGCTCGGTCTTTGTTTGCTCAAGAGCCGGATCTGATCGCTCCCGGTGGCAATGCCTACACCAACCGTCGCATGGCCGCCTGCCTACGGGACATGGAGATCATCTTGCGCTACATCACCTATGCCACTTTGGCCGGGGATAGCTCTGTGCTGGAAGATCGCTGCCTAAACGGCCTGCGGGAAACCTACATTGCTCTGGGGGTGCCCACCACTTCTGTGGCCAACGGCATTGCTGCCATGAAGAAAGAAGCCCTGGCCAAGATCATGGATCCGAAAGGCATCACCCCTGGCGACTGCTCTGCGCTGCAAAGCGAAGTGGCCAGCTACTTCGATAAGGCTGCTGCCGCCATCGTTTGAGCTTTGGGTCGAAGCTGGCTTAGTCGTCCCTTTTTAGATCGGTTAGATCCCTTCATTTCTGATAGGCAGGTGGAGATCCAGTCCGCCTTTCCTACAGAATGTTCGTTAACAACACAATTGATGAATTTAGGAGTTGCAAGGTGAAAACCGTCATCACTGAAGCGATTGCTGCCGCTGACAATCAAGGGCGTTTTCTGAATGCCAGCGAGCTGCAGGCCGTGAATGGTCGTTACCAGCGTGCTGCTGCTTCTCTGGAAGCGGCCCGTGTCCTAACCAACAATCAGCAAACCCTGGTGCGGGAAGCGGTGCAGGAAGTGTTCAAGAGGTTCCCTTACTTGACCCAGCCGGGTGAAATGGGCCACGGCGATGTGTTTCAGGCCAAGTGTGCCCGCGACATCGGCTACTACCTCCGCTTCATTACCTATTCCCTGGTTGCGGGTGGCACCGGCCCCCTCGATGAATACTTGGTAGCCGGGCTGCGGGAAGTGAACCGCTCCTTTAACCTCTCTCCGAGCTGGTACATCGTGGCTCTGCAGTACATGAAGAGCCGCGCTCTGGGCATGCTGAGCGGCCAAGCGGCCAACGAAGCTGCCATCTACTTCGATTACGCCATCAACGCCCTCAGCTAAGGGATCCCAGGGCAGAGATCCCTGCTTGTTGGGAGTGGACGATCTCTTTCTTTGTCTTCCAATTGTGTGTCTCTCCAGAGCAGGCGACGGCTCCAAAGAGGTCTATTCCACCTGTTTCCAGGTTGGTTTGGCGCCTTGGCTTCTCTTAAGCCGGTTGGGTTGGTCGCCTGCTCTCCAGTCTGGGGTAGTTAGCCTTTGGATTGTAGGCATTGCCCAACGGCAGCGTGCTGGTTCGCGAGAATAGCCGGTACGGCTTGTTCGCTGGTCAGTTTGCCTGTCTTCCAAACGAAGTCTCATAGATACCTGGGGAAAGCGATGTTTGGTCAAAGCACCACCAGCCCTGAAGCCCTGACAGAAGCCGGCAGCCGGGTTTACCGAGTTGAGTACACCGGTCTGCTCAACCCGCCCGATGCTCTGGCCACCTCTGCCAAAGTTCGCCGCAGCACCCTGAGCACCACCGTTCCCTACAGTCGGTTGTCTGCCGAGATGCAGCGCATTCTGCGGATGGGTGGCAAAATCGTGCAGGTCACTGCCTTGTCGGGAGCCAATGCCTCTCCCGCTCAGGGCAACGGCGCTGCTGAGTGAGGGAGGCCCGACGGCCGACTGAAGTTACCGGCAAGGTTGCCCAGGTGTCATGAACAGCTCTGCAACGGTTCGTATGGCATCCAACACGGCGGTGCTGCCGCAGCAGCTCACTTGGGAGCAGGCGATAGCCCGGCTGCAGGGGGATGACTTGCAAGATCGCTACTATGCCGCCTGGTACTTGGGCACAGTTCGGGATCCAAGGGGGGTAGAGCCGCTGCTTTTGGCGTTGCAGGATGAACGGGATCGCACCGCCTTGGGGGGCTATCCTCTGCGCCGCAATGCTGCCAAGGCCCTGGGGCAAATCGGGGATGCGCGGGCCGTGCCCGGTTTGATCGAGGCCCTCACCTGTACTGACTTCCACGTGCGGGAAGAGGCTGCCTATGCCTTGGCTCAATTGGGGGACAAGCGAGCAGTGGATCCCTTGCTGGCACTGTTGCAGTCCCGCGAGCAGGAGCAGCCCTGGGAAGCCCTTATCGAGGCCTTGGGTCAGCTTCAGGCCACTGAGGCTGAGGCAGCGATCCGGCCCTTTTTGAGCCATCCCTCTGAGCGGGTGCGTTCGGCAGCGGCTTGGGTGCTCTATCGCTTTACGCAAGCCGAGGAGCTGACCCAAATCCTGGTGGCGCTACTGGCCCACTCCAACTCCAGCCTACGACAGGCCGCTTTGTTCGACCTGGCCGAATCGGGATGGGTGGCGGGGGCGCCGCTGCTGGCCACAGCCGACGTGGCTCTCAACCTGCGCATCAATGCTCTGAAGCGGCTGTTCGATGTGGCGCTTCAGTTGGGGTGGGTGCCGCTGGCTCAGGTGACGGCGGTGATCCTGCCGCAACTGGAGAAGCTCTTCTAGGATCCTGGGGCGCTCAGTGCCTTTGATCAGCGGTTTCAAGTGTACCTTTGACTACTCGTTGCCTATGTCCTCCGCCTCGGCTGCTCAAGCGCTTCCCACTGCTGTGGCTCAACTGGCGGCAGAGTTGGAGCAGGCCACGTCGCCTGAGGACTTGCTGCGGGTGGTGAGGGCGCTGGGGGCTCTGGGCCAAGTGGAAGGGATCCCCATCTTAATTCGCGCCTTTGGGTTTAATCGCCCTGCAGTTGGGGAGGCTGCTCTGGAGGAGGTGCTGCGCTTTGGGGAAGCCGCGGTGCAGCCCTTGCTGAGCCATATTGACGGTTTTGACTATGGGGCGCGGGCCTATTCGGTGCGGGCTCTGGCCCGTATTGGCCATGGGGATGCCTACCCCTTTTTGGCGGAAGCCATTGTAGCGGACTTTGCCCCCAGTGTGCGACGGGCGGCGACCCGTGGGCTAGGACGAGTGGCGGCCAAGCGGCCCTTGCTCGATCAAGAGCGAGCCTTGCACCTATTGCGGCAATGCCTTGCCGATGCCGATTGGGGAGTCCGCTATGCCGCCGTCGGATCCCTGACGGACTTGGCTCTCCAGGGTGAACAATCTCTGCGCCCCTCAGCCGAGGCTGCGCTCCAGATGGCCCTGGAAGATGCCGATCCTCTGATCCCTCTCCGCGCCCAGATGAGCTGGCAGGAATTGGCTGCTGAGCCTTAGCTTCCCTGCCCCACTGTGTTTTTCTTAAGTTTTTCTCGTTTTTTTAGGAGCACCATCTATGTCCCTTCCGTTGCTTGCCGATCGCCCCACCACCCAAAATGAACGGGTGCCTCGCTACTTTGTAGCCAGCGACGAAACCCCGCCGGTCTACCGTCCTGACGACCCGACAGGAATTGACAACATCATTCGCGCCGCCTATCGCCAGATCTTCAGCGAGCATCTGATGCTGGAGAGCTATCGGCAAAAAGCTCTGGAGTCCCAATTGCGCAACGGGGCGATCTCGGTCAAAGAGTTTGTGCGCGGCCTGGGCAAGTCGGAGGTGTACCGGGATCTGGTCATGGTTCCCAACGACAACTACCGCTTTATTGAAGTCACCTTCCAGCGCTTCTTGGGTCGGCCCACCTACAGCCAACAGGAGCGCATCAAGTACTCCATCATCGTTGCCACCAAGGGGCTAGATGGCTTCATCGACGCTGTGGTGGATAGCGAAGAGTACAATGCCGCCTTTGGAGACGATGTGGTGCCTTACCAACGCCGTCGCCTGTCGGAAAAGCCCGCCAACCTGGTAACCCCCCGCTATGGAGCTCGTTGGCGCGATGTCTCCGGCGTGAAGCGCTCGACGCGGGAAGTGGTGCGCACCTATCGTCTCACCCGTCCTCCCAAACCCGGGGATCCAGAAAACTTCCTCAACATGGCCCGCATGCTCAATCCCAAGCCGGCTGCACGGCAAAACATCAGCGTCTTCGATCTGAAGATCCCTGACATGACCACCAGCCGCCGCTAGGACTGGACGAACTCCCCAATCCGCCGGGCCGATCGATCCGCTGCTGTTCGGGTGGGTCGGCTCGCCGCTGTGTTTGAGCAGGATTCGTTATAATCTGGGTGATGCTTCTTAACACTTGGGTCGCATGAAGAATCCGGTTGTGCAGGCTTTTTTTGTCGGCAAGGCTGTGGCAGACGTTCTGCGCGAGCGTTTGGAAAGCGCCCTCACCGATATTGCCGGGGAAGTGGGCAAGGTGTGGGCTGAGCTGCAGGAGGGCTGGCAAACCTTTGCCCAGGATGTCATGACCCGGGCTGAGGCAGAAGCATCCATGGCCGCCCAGGAAAGGGTGCCGCTGCCTTTCCAGACAGAAGATTTGCAGGCAACTCTGGACGACTTGCGGGCGGAAGTGGCGCAGCTGCGCTCCGAGTTGCAGAAGTACCGGAGTCGAAACGCTTGAACGCGAGCCTTTTGGGATCCCGGACTTCTTTGGGATCACAACCCGTCAAGCCCTATACCGCCTACCGCTGGGCCCGGGAGAACTATACTCGCCAGGGCCGCATGCTGGACATTTGGCGATTTGTGCTCACCTGGCTGTTTTACCTTTGGCTGGATCAGCAGGCTTGGAGCTATGGGGGACAACCCACGCCCGAGCGAAAGGCCCAGCGCCGCCGGGCCAGAGCCATTTGGATCCGCGAAACGCTGCTTAACTTAGGCCCTACTTTTATTAAAGTGGGGCAGTTTTTCTCCACCCGCGCCGATCTCTTCCCCTCGGAATATGTCGAGGAGCTCTCCAAGCTGCAGGATCGGGTGCCTGCTTTCAGCTACGAACAGGTGGCGGCAATTGTGCAGCAGGAGCTGGGCAGGCCGATAACCCAAATCTACAGCTATTTTGATCCCACCCCTTTGGCCGCTGCCAGCTTAGGGCAGGTGCATCGCGCCAAGCTGAAAACCGGGGAAGAGGTGGTGGTGAAGGTGCAGCGTCCGGGGCTGACCCGGCTGTTCACCATCGATTTGGAGATCTGCCGTGGGATTGCCGAGTTCTTTCAGTATCGCACCTCTTGGGGCGGGCCGGGCCGCGACTGGATCGGCATCTACGAAGAGTGTCGGCGCACCCTCTGGGAAGAGGTGGATTACCTCAATGAGGGCCGCAATGCCGATACCTTCCGTCGCAACTTTCGGGATATGCCGCAAATTGCTGTTCCCAAAGTGTATTGGCGTTACACCTCTCCTCGCCTGTTGACATTGGAATACCTGCCGGGGATCAAAATCAGCGATTACGAAGCCTTGAGTGCGGCAGGGTTGGATCGCAAGGTTTTGGCTCGTCTGGGGGCAGAGGCTTATCTGCGGCAACTGCTCAAGGATGGTTTTTTTCACGCCGATCCCCACCCCGGCAACATTGCCGTGAAGCCCGATGGCACGTTGATCTTCTACGACTTCGGCATGATGGGCCGCCTGCGCTCCGATGTGAAAGAAAAGCTGATGGGCACGCTGGCAGGTGTGGTCTCCAAAAATGCCGATCAGGTGGTGGCCTCGCTGGTGGAACTGGGGGTGCTGGTGCCCACCGCCGATCTGGCTCCGGTGCGCCGCTCGGTGCAGTACATGCTGGATCACTTTATGGACAAACCCTTTTCCAGCAACTCGGGAGAAATCTCGGTGGCGGCCATTAGCGAAGACCTTTACGAGCTGGCCTACGATCAGCCGTTTCGTTTTCCGGCTACCTTTACTTTTGTGATGCGGGCCCTGACCACGCTGGAGGGGCTGGGGAAGGGGCTGGATCCGGAGTTCGACTTTATGGAGGTGGCCAAACCCTTTGCGGAAGAGCTGATGAGTTTAAACGGAAGCAAGACTGAGACCCTCTTGGCCCAGGTTGGCCGTCAAGCGGCTGAGTTCACCAGCAGCAGCCTCAGCTTGCCGCGCCGGATCGAGTCGACCTTGAGCAAGATAGAACAAGGGGAGCTACGCCTGCGGGTGCGATCCAGCGAGACGGAGCGCTTGCTGCGCAAGCTGAACAACACCGGGCTGGGAGTTAGTTATGCAGTGTTGTTTGCGGCCTTTTTTTTGAGCGCAACTCAGCTCTTTTTGGCCGGACATGCTACCTTAACGGTTATCACTTTGGTTTTGGCTGCCCTCGCTGCTCTTGCTTTAATCAGAGTACTCTTAAGGTTGAATCGGTCAGAGCGATTGATGTGATGCGACGATATGCCTGCGCTACGGATCCCGGCAAGATCCGCAGCAGCAATCAGGATGCCTACTACTGCGATCCAGAGGGGCGCTATTTTATTGTTGCCGATGGTATGGGAGGACATGCTGCCGGGGCTACAGCCAGCCTGTTGGCTGTCGAGACCATCCGAGAATATCTGGATCGAGGCTGGAAAAACGTGCCGGCACCCCGGTTGCTCAGCGAAGCCGTAGAAGCAGCCAACAGTGCCATCCTCAAGGATCAGCGGGAAAATCCAGAGCGGGCAGACATGGGCACTACGGTGGTGGTGGCCATGGTGGATCCCAAGGGCAACTGCTGGAGCGCTCACATCGGTGATTCTCGCCTCTATCGCCTACGGGGATCCGAAATGCAGCAAATGACCGAAGATCACACCTTAGTGGCTCGCTCCATTCGACTGGGGGAGCTGACCTATGAGCAGGCCCGGATTCACCCTTGGCGACATATTCTCGAGCGCTGCCTGGGCCGACCCGATGCGGGTCCACCTTCTGTGCAGCCGATTACAGTTTACCCAGGGGATCGCCTGTTGTTGTGTAGCGACGGCCTAACTGAGGAGCTGGACGACGAAGTGATCATCGAGTATTGCCTGCAGGTGGAAGATTTGGAGCAACTTCCCCTAAAGCTCATCGAGGCGGCCAAAGAGCGGGGCGGGCGAGACAACATCACAGTAGTGATTGCCGAATACGCCTAGTTTGCGCCCGGCTAAAGACGGTATTGGCGGTACACTTCGCTGGCAGCCCGGTGCAGCAGGGAGTGGCGATACACGAGGCGGTTGAGGTCTTTGCCGTAGCCGCCGCCGATGACGCAGGCGACAGGATAGCCCTGCTTTAGACAAGTGTTCAGCACTTGCATGTCCCGCCGAAACAGGCCCTGGTCGCTAAGGGCCAGCTTGCCCAGGAGGTCTTCTTCGTGGGGATCCACACCGGCATCGTAGAGCACCAGGTCAGGGCGCACCTGAGCCAACAGATCGGGCAAGTGGTCGGCCAAAGTCTGGAGATAGGCTTCATCTTCCATGCCTACCGGCAGGGGCACGTCCAGGTCGCTCTGTTGTTTGGTGGCGGGGAAGTTGGCCTCGCAGTGCATGGAAAAGGTGAACACCCGCGGCTCGGAGCGAAAGATCCAAGCAGTGCCATCTCCTTGATGGACATCCAGATCCACGATCAAGAGCCTTTGCACCAGCCCTTGCTGCAGCAGGACTTGGGCGGCAATGGCCAGGTCGTTGAAGATACAAAAGCCGGAGCCGTAGGCGGGGAAGGCATGGTGGGTGCCGCCGGCGGTGTTGCAGGCCAAGCCATGGCGCAGGGCCAATTGGGCAGTCAGGATGGTGCCGCCCACCGCTCGACAGGTGCGCTGTACCAGCTCTGGGCTCCAGGGCAGGCCGATACGCCGCTGCAATTTGGCTTCCAGGGATCCCTCACAGTAGGCCCTGACGTACTCAGGGGTATGTACCGACTCAATCCAGGCGAGAGGGGGCAGCTCAGGGTGGTGCACTTGTTGGGGGCGGATCACCCCTTCCCGCAGCAGCAGCTCTTGCAAGAGGCGAAATTTTGGCATGGGAAAGCGGTGGTCCGGCGACAGGGGGGCACTGTAGTCGGGGTGGTAAACAATTGGCAAAGACATCAAGGGCAACTGGATTGACGGCGGCGAGCATGGCCTATGACGGCTCCAGTGCTTATGGTAGAGGTAGCCCGCTCCTGCCGGATCCCTTCGCGAGGCTTGCAAACCTGTTCTCTGTACCGCCGCGATTCCCTATGTTTACTGCGTCGGATCCCTTTTTGGGTCGCCTCTTGGCTCAGCGTTATCGACTCGTACATCTGCTGGGACAGGGGGGCATGGGGCGAGTCTATTTGGCTCAAGATTTGCTCTTTGGTGGGGTGGAAGTGGCCGTCAAGCTGCTCTCCCAGCCGGCAATGGATCAGCGCAGCCGCCTGCGCTTTGAACGGGAAGCGAAAGCCTGCGCGGCTTTGGGCCAAAAAAGCCTGCACATTGTCAAAGTCAATGACTATGGCCTTACCCCCGATGAGGTGCCTTTCTATGTGATGGAATACCTGAACGGCCAAACCCTCAAGGATATTCTGGCCGCAGGGGCTTTGCCTTTGGAGCGCTTCTTCCGGCTGGCCCGTCAAATTGGCTTGGGGTTGAAAGCAGCCCACGAGGGGATCCTCATGGAAGGGCAACGGGTGCAGGTGATCCACCGCGATTTGAAGCCGGCCAACGTGATTGTAGTGCCTGACAGCAGTTTTGGGGAACTGGCGAAGCTGGTGGATTTCGGCATTGCCAAGCTGCTCAACAGCCATGAATCTTTGAGCTTTACCCATGCCTACCTGGGAACGCTGGCCTATTCTTCCCCGGAACAGCTGGAAGGGTTGCCGCTGGACGCCCGTTCCGATATCTACAGCTTCGGGATCATGCTGTACCAGATGGTGTCTGGCCAGATGCCCCTCAAGCCCACCACCGAATCTTTCCCGGGCTGGTACCAGGCCCACCACAAGCGCCGCCCCATTCCTCTGGAAGACCTGGGATTGAAGTTCGCGCTGCCCGCCGGTTTGTCTGACTTGATCCTCGGTTGCCTGGCCAAAGATCCTGCCGCCCGCCCGCAGTCGGTGGCCAATGTGTTGGCGGAGCTGGAGCACATTCAAGCCAGAGCACAGGGATCCCAAAAAGGATCTCCAGAGACCGTTGCCCTTCAATCTCCGCTGATCTCCTCTGGAAGTGTTGCCTCTGGCCCACTTTCTGGAGGTCTCCCTGCCGCTGCGCCGTCCTTGGTTACAGCCGGTACTCTGCGGCTCAGGCCCCTGACGGCGGCCACGGAGGTCGAGAACGGGGGATCCCTGCTTTGGGTGCGCCTGATTCCCTTTCTGATGGGCGGGCTGCTGGGCTGGGTTTTGGTGAGTTGGCAATGGGGACAGTTGCTGCAGCGCCCCTCGGCCCCCCGTGTTTCCGGGTCAGGATCTCGTCCGGCAGTGGAAGATCCCATTGCCCCAGAGAATGTCCATCCTATGCCTGGGGAGCTTGTCCCTAAGCCCCTTGTTTTGGCTTCAGAGCAGAGCAAACGGCGGGATCCCGCGCCGGAGCTGGAACCCTACACCCGGAGCGAGCCGGTGTTTCGCGCCTTTCCCTTGGAGACTTCCCGCGAGACGGTACGAGCCAGCCTGGGATCCCCCAACCAGCAGGGGCATGGTGCTTGGCCCAATACCGTGTACGACCTGTACCGCTTTGGCGGGGTGGACTTGGGCCTCACCTACGACGAATCCAGCCTGGCCCTGCGGCAAACCGAAGCCACCGTCACCGCTGGCGTACCCACCCCGCAAGTGGAAGGCCTCTTGGAGGATATGCTGCAAGCCCCCTTGCCTGCTCAACTGCAGCGAGAACTGCAGGCTGTGCGCGAGGGACGTTCCGGGCGAGTGCAATTCCGCGTTGGCCCCTGGGCCGGCAGGATCGAACGCAACGCCCAAGGCCATCTTTACATGGCCCTCTGGGATCCCACGCTGCCCAGCGGTGCTCCACCACCTTCCCCCTCCTCTCCCACCCTACCCCCGGCTGCCCCCGTTGCCCGGCCTCCCAAGGCCCGTAACCTCAATTCAGCAGCAGGCGGCCCTCGTCCCGGCCAGACCATGCAGGAGCTGCTGCGCCGTGCGCGCGAATTGCGGGGGGACTGAGCCATGTCTGCTTCTGAAGACAAAAAGCCGCTGTTGGGCACCGTCGCTCGCTTCTTCAAAACCCTGGCCAGGCCCTTCCCTATCGGGCCTACAGCTCTCCTCAAACCCCCCGAACCTCCTCCCCCCAAGCGCCCGGTGCGCCTGCGGATTACCTGCCCAGGAGAGCCCCCCCAGGTGGTTGCCCTGAAGGGATCCGACATTCTCGGTCGCAGCCAGACGGTGGCCACCATTCGCATCCCTGCCCCCGCGGTGAGCCATCTCCACGCCCACATCCGTCCCCGCCCGGATTGGCGCCTGCCCGGTCTGGGTTGGCGGATCCCGTTGCCCCCCATTCTCTACTGGCTGGGGTGGAATGCCGGTCGCTACCAGCTAGAAGATCAAGACTCGACCAACGGCGTTTTCCGCCTCAAACCCTTCGGTGGTGTCGAGCGGGTGCGCCGGGTGATCTTGCGGCATGGCCAGCAACTGAGCCTTGGCCCGCCTCGGGATCCGGAGAGCGTCTGGATTCAAGTGCTGGATCCACCCCCACCACAGGTGTATGGGGTGCGCGGCTGCCTAATCCTGATGGTGGTCTTGGGGCTGGGGGCGAGGATTTGGATCGGCCATGAGTGGAGCAAGTTCTCAGTGGAGCCACCCCTCTCCGCGGATCGCAACCCCCTGATCGTCCTGGCCGGGGATCAGCAGACGGAGCTGCGCCGCCATCAGGGGGACACCTACCGGGAGCTGCCCAACCTAGAAGCTTTTGGCCCAATTCTGCCCAAGGTGGTGGTCGCCGCCGAAGATCACCGCTTTTACTCCCACTTTGGGGTGGATCTGCTGGGCATTGCCCGCGCCTTTTGGGTGAACCTGCGCTCGGGGGAAGTGCAGCAGGGGGGCAGCTCCATCAGCCAACAACTGGCCCGCACCGTGCTGCGGGACTACACCGGCTCCGGCAACACCTTCGGGCGCAAGCTGCGGGAGGCCGTCGCCGCCCTGAAGCTGGAACAGCGCTACAGCAAAGACGAAATCCTCGCTCTCTACCTCAACAATGTTTACCTGGGCAACGGCATCTACGGCTTTGAAACTGCTGCCCAGTTCTATTTCGGGATCCCAAGCCGCCAGCTCAGCCTTTCCGAAGCTGCGACTCTGGCGGCCATTTTGCCCGCGCCCAATGCCTTTAACCCTGTCGCCAACTATGATGCCGCCGTTCGAGGCCGGGATCGGGTGTTGGATCGCCTGAGCGAGCTGAAAGTCTTCCCCGAAGAGGAGATTCGGCGGGCCCGGCGCAGTCGCCTCACCCTCAACCCCAATTTGCGCTCCCAAACCTCGACAGTTGCTCCCTACTTTTACAGCGCTGTCTTCCAGGAGCTGCGGCAGCTTTTGGGCCAAGACCTCTCGGCAGAGGGCAACTTCATCATCGAAACCACGGTGCATCTGCCCTACCAGCGTTTGGCAGAGCAAGTCCTGGCCCAAACAGTGCGCGAGTCGGGATCCCGCTTGGGCTTCAGCCAAGGCGCTTTGGTCAGTCTCGACAGCCGCAACGGCGAAGTGCTGGCTTTGGTGGGCGGGATCGACTACAACGCCAGCCCCTTCAACCGGGCTACCCAAGCTCAAAGGCAGCCGGGCTCCACCTTCAAAGTGTTCACGTATGCGGCTGCCCTCACCCAGGGGATCCCTCTCTCCCAAGTGTTGTCTTGCGAGCCCCTCACCTGGGGCAACCTCACCTTTCGGGGCTGTCGCTCGGGATCGGCCCCTATGGATTTGGCCCGCGGCCTGATCCTCTCCGAAAACGTGATTGCCCTGCGGTTGGCCCAACAAGTAGGTCTAGAGCAAGTGGTGGCGACGGCCCGGCAAATGGGCATCCAATCGCCGTTGCAACCCTATCCTTCTATGGTGATCGGCACCATGGAGGTGAACTTGCTGGAGTTGACAGCAGCCTTCACTCCTTTTGCCAATCGTGGCCTTTGGTCAAGGCCCCACACCATCCGCCGCATCTTGGATAGCAGCGATTGCGCCAACCCCAACGACTTTCGCACCTGCCGTGAGATTTACCCTGGTCGGGAGGATCCCCGTTCTCAGCGACTTGTCTTACCAGAAACCGTCGCCCAACAGATGACAACCGTACTGCAAGGGGTGATCAGCTCCGGCACCGGTACTACTGCCCGGCTCGGCATTGGAGAAGCCGGTAAAACCGGCACCACCACCGCCAACAAGGATCTGCTCTTTATCGGCTACACGCCCAACCCTCCCCTGGTGACCGGCATTTGGCTGGGCAATGATGACTCTAGCCCAACACGAGGAAGCAGCAGCATAGCTGCTCAAACTTGGGGAAATTACACGAGGCAAGTCATTACCAATAGTTTGACGATGGTTCAATAGAGCAACTCCGAGAGCAGCCTTGATAGAGCAACTCCGAGAGCAGCCTTGGCAATTGGCAACCCCAAATCCTGACAACCCGACAGAAAACTCTCCTGCATCCCAAGTGAGAAATGCCTAATAACCAGTTTGGCCGTACCCCTCAATAAACCCACAATCTAGGTTCACCCACTTTCTCAGCGCAGATCTCGGCCAAAGGGCAACAACGACAAAATAATTAACTTCATGTGTTGTTTGGCAAAGGGGATCCCAACAATGGTGATTGCCAGAATCACAGCCCAGAAGAGATGGTTAAGCACCAACGGCCAGCCAAACAGCAATAGCCAGATGACGTTAAAGATCAGCAGCAGCGGGCTGTTGGCATCGGGATACTCCACCACTTCCTTTCCGAAGGGGGCAAGCACTGCAAACCCCAGTTTGATGCTCTGCCAGCCAAAGGGAATGCCGATGATTGTCAGGCAAAGGCTCAGCAAACCCCCGAAGATTAGCCAGATGATGTTGCCAATCAAGCTCATGATTCAGATCCTCCACCGTTGAGACCAAATTGCAGGGTACAAGAGCAGAACTAGCCTTCCTGTTCGACATCCATACTCTAACCAGCTGTTGGCCAAGACTGGGATCCCAAAATCTGCTTCTTTCCTGGGCTCTAGCGTTCTGCGTCACCGAGGGGAGCGGGCTCCATCACCGGAGGCACTGCGGCCCTATTCACCTTGCAGGGCAGAATGCGGTTCAGAAAGCGGAGGATCCCCCAAACCCAACTGACGGTGATCACCCAAAAGATCCACAACCCGCTTGCCCACGGTTGCGGCAAGTCCAAGGCCATCCCCCCAATCATTGGGCCAAGAGCAAACCCCGCCGCCCAGCAGAGGGAGTTGACCGACAGATACACCCCCCGCAAGTGATCCGGCGCCAAATCCGCCACCAAAGCAGAGGCAGAGGGGTTGTAGCTCACCAACGCCAAAGAGAGCACCGCCAGCGCCAAGACTGCCACCGCCGGGGCCGGAGCCCCCAATTCCGCCGCCAGACCGCTAAGCCAAACCAAAAGAAATCCCACCCCCCACATCAGGGCGGATCCCTGCAACCCTTGGATGCGCGTCCGGCGATTCAACCAACGGGCCACCGGCATCTGCAGCAGAGCGATCAAGGCCCCATGCAAGGCAAACAAAATGCCGATTTGCACCTCTGGGATCCCTACCCCATTGCGGAAGTAAAGGGGCATGCTGCTGCTGAGCTGGGCCACATAGGTGGTGAACAGGATATTCGACAGGCCAAACACCAAAAGGGAGCGATCTCTAAGGGCGGTTTTCCAACCTGCCAACACAGGCTCTGCTGCCGGACAAGTCGCCCGAGTTTCCCGGATAAAAAACCAAAGTACTGCCAGAAAGATTAGAAAAGTGACACCGTCGATTACAAACAAGAGCCGATAGGCCCCCGTCAGAGCCACCAGCGTGCTGGCCATAGCCACCCCAAGGCTGAGGCCCAGGTTATCCCCTAGACGGTTGAGAGCGTAGGCTTCGTTGCGCTGCTCACGAGTGGTTAGATCTGCTACAATCGCTTCCGCAGGCGGCCAGTACAACCCCTGCCCCAAGCCTGCAGCCATATTGGCCAGGGCAAAACTCCAGAAGTCATAGGAGAGCGCAAACCCAAACGACCCCAAGGTGGAAATAGCCAGAGAGAGGATCAAAGTGGAACGGCGCCCCCAAGCTCCATCGGCCATCGAGCCGCCCAGGATGCGGCCAAACACCCCGGCAAAAGCCATAATGCCTAGCCCCAGGCCCACTTGGGTGGCGGTCAGCCCCACCTGATTCACAAAAAAGAGACTGGCATAAAACAAGGTAAAGCCGGTTCCAGTTTGGGAAAGCAGCCGACCGATAAAGATCAGCCAAACCTGAAAACTGAGCTTCGGCCACCAAGAAGGGATCCACATGTTGAGTGCAGCAGGATGTTGAGTGCAGCAGGGGAGGGCCTACCTAGCCTACGGGATCCCGATCCTTGAGGCCAGGGCAAGGAGCCTGCTCTGACAAGTAAACTGAAAATTTGTGCAGCCAGGCTTGATGTTCGTTGCCAGAAGGCTCTTCACCCAGCGAGCCAGCAGACAGGGCAACCCATTTCCCCAACTCCAAATATTCGCTCAACAGCCGCGCCAACTTATAAACTCGATAATCGAGCTGCACTAAGCTACTTTTCATCTGCCCCAAAACACCCAGTCCTCTTCTGAGCCAACTTACAACCTTCAACCTTTCCCAAAACCTGCTGATCGCGTCAGCGGGACGAAGTCCTTGCAGGAAGCCAGCCCCCATCTTGCTTGCTGCAGCCGAGGCGCAAGTTCCCTTTGCCCACAACAGAGCACCTGTAGCTCAGCCGCAAACCTGGACAAAGCTAGAAGAAGCTGTGCCTTACAGTTCTAGTACCAACAATTTTAACTAACGGGGGTGCGGGGGCAATAGGTCCCATGCTCTAGCCGCAGGGTGAGCACTGGGATACAGGGATCCCCGCCATACCCCTGAGCGAAATCTGTAGTAAAGCCTACTTATGCTGGCGGTAACCTACAAGTACTGGGCTTATCCAGATGCCTCCCAACAAACCAGCTCACGGGCGGACGACGGGGATTGACCTGGTTTTGGAGCAATTCCTGACGACTTCAGAGGGCGCTTTTGGGAACGGCCCAAGGGCTTCAAAGCCCTGCAAGGCCAGCTGAGAAGGCTGCAACCCAGGGGGGCGAGAAAACAGCAGGGGTCTTGCCACTGGAAGAGAGCACCACTGCAGGTTGCCAGGATGCAGCAGGGCATTGCCAATGGTTGCCAAGAGTTTCATTTCCAGAGGGCCTATTGGCGTTGAGACCGAGGGCAGACCCTCTCTATCTTTTCTTTGTGGAAGATCTTTGTGGAAGACCTCAAGGCCAAGGGCTGGGCAAGGGGGATGTTGCCCAAGGATTGCGTCGAGGCTGCCTGGGGATAGATTCTCTGCCTTCTGGAGTGGGTTTGCTGGAAGGGTGGGGTGGACTTTGCCAAGGTTGACCCCAAAGGAAGCGGCCAAATCGGTTGCAAGTGCTGGGGGATGGTTAGCAACAGCTGGGCTGTCGGGGGGCCTCAGTGCCCTGAATGCCGGTACCGGGTGCATCGGGACTCAGCCTCAGCCTTGGGAACTGTGCTGGGTGGATTAGAGGTTGTTTTGCGAGCTGGCAGTGCCTAGGGGGGAGGCTGGGGAAGGGGAACCGCCTGTCCAGTTGTTCTGTCGGGGGTTGTAGACCCAGACAAGTGGCGTGGGGCAGGAATGCCCGACCGCGAGGTAAGGACTCCGTCCTGCTGACGGGAAGGGTGGCCCGCGCTCTGTCCATAGGATGAGCGCCGGGAGGATGTCACTCTTGCCGACTTTGGTGTTCGCGCCAGAACTGCTCCGCAAAAGCCACCGTCGGGTGGAGAGGGGCACGGGGTTTGCTGCGCAGGGGCATGTTGGCCTCTTCAGGGGTGCGGTTGCCCTTGCGTTGATTGCAGCGTTCGCAAGCCGTCACCACATTGTCCCAACTGTGGGATCCCCCTTTGGAGAGGGGCACGACATGATCCAAGGTCAGATTGTGGGTGCTGCCACAATACTGGCAGGTGTGGTGATCCCGCCGCAAAACCTCCCGCCGATTCACAGGGGGCACGCGCCAAGCGCGCTCTTTGCCCTTGATGGTCAGGCGAATATGTTCGGGCACTTCAATGACCTGGCTGGGGGAGCGCACCTTCCACACCGGCACATTCATCATCGAGAGCGGTTCGGCTTTGCCTGTTAGCAGCAGCACGATTGCCCGCTTGATATTGACCCGGCTGATGGGCAAATAGTTTTGGGAAAAGACAAGGATCGACTGTTCCAGAAGGTGGGTAGCGGCAGTCATGGCTCAGCTCTTCCATTTGCCGCCATTCTCCTGAGGAATCTGCCGAATGGCAAGCTTTTCCCCACCGCCATCGACACCGGCAGAGCTCAGACATTCAAGAGTTTCTTACGATCGCCAGCCAGACAGATGGGCTAGTATCCGGGTGATGGTTGGATCCCGTACCGCCCATGACTTACCCGCTGCACGTCGCCCTGGTTTGGCACCAACACCAACCCCTCTACAAAAGTCCGGTGGCGGGTAAATATCGCATGCCTTGGGTGCGCCTACACGGGATCAAAGATTACCTGGACTTGGTCTTGCTGCTGGAGCGCTATCCCCGCTTGCACCAAACGATTAACCTGGTGCCCTCCCTGATTCTACAGATCGAAGAGTACGTAGCTGGCTCGGCTTTTGATCCTTACCTGGAACTGACCCTATCCCCTGTCGAAAAGCTCGGCCCCGATCAACTGCGCTTTGTGGTCGAGCGCTTCTTCGACAGCCACTACCCCACCATGATCGAGCCCTACCCCCGTTACCGGCAGCTCTACAACCAACGGGAATCTCAGGGGGTGAACTGGTGTCTGCAGTACTGGACTCCGCAGGACTTCGGGGATCTGCTGGCCTGGCACAACCTGTCTTGGTTTGATCCTCTCTTTCAGGAGGATCCTGAGATTGAGGGCTGGATCAAAATGGGATCCGGTTTTACCCTGGCGGATCGGCAGCGGATCTACGCCAAGCAACAACAGATCCTCGGCGCTATCCTGCCCCAACACGCCAAACTGCAGAGCAACGGCCAACTGGAACTGACCACCAGCCCCTATACCCACCCCATCTTGCCCCTGTTGGTGAGCGAGCGCTCGGCGCGGGTGGCTCGGCCAGGGTTGCCTTTGCCTCGCTACCCCTTTCACTGGGAGCAGGATGTCCACAGCCAACTGGAGCGGGCTAAGCAGATCTATCGGGAGCGCTTTGGCCGCGAGCCGCGGGGCCTGTGGCCTTCCGAGCAATCGGTGAGCCCTGCCATTGTGCCGATTGTGCAAGAACAGGGCTTTGATTGGATCATCTCCGACGAAGGGGTTTTGGGGTGGAGCCTGGGCCAGCCTTTTCATCGCGATGGGCAGGGCCACATTCTGGAGCCGGAGAAGCTCTACCGCCCCTACCGCCTGGAAACCGAGCGGGGGGATCTGGCCATCGTCTTTCGGGATCACCGCCTTTCGGATTTGATCGGCTTCAGCTACAGCGCCATGCCCGCCGATGCTGCCGCCAAAGATCTCATCGGCCATCTGGAGAGCATCCGCAACCGCCTGCCCCAGGAGCAGCCCTGGCTGGTGACCATCGCTCTGGATGGGGAAAACTGCTGGGAGTACTACCCCCAAGATGGCCGGCCCTTCTTGGAAAACCTCTATACCCGCCTCAGCCAGCACCCGGCGCTGCGCTTGGTGACGGTCTCCGAGTTTCTGGATCAGTTTCCTCCCACCGAGTTTTTGCCGGCAGAGCAGCTGCACAGTGGCTCCTGGATCGAGGCGGACTTCACCACCTGGATTGGGGATCCCGTCAAAAACCGCGCTTGGGAGCTCTTGGCTCAGGCCCGCCAGGTGATTCAGGATCATCCCCGCGCCAATCCCCAAGCCTGGGAAGCCCTCTGGGCCGCCGAGGGATCCGATTGGTTCTGGTGGTTTGGGGCAGGCCACTCCTCCGCCCATGATGCCGTTTTCGACCAGTTGTTTCGGGAGCACCTGCAGGCGCTCTACACTGCTTTGGGAGAGGCGGTGCCGACCGTGCTGCAATTTCCCCTGGAGGATCATGACGGCCTAGGGGATCGCCTGCCGCAGGGGTTCATCCACCCGGCCATCAACGGTCGTCCGGCAGAACGGGAGTGGAGCCAAGCCGGGCGGGTGGAGATTGGAGCGGCCCGAGGCACCATGCACCGCAACAGCATTGTTCGTCGCCTCTGGTACGGGTTCGATCACTTCAACCTCTATCTGCGGCTGGATTTTAACTCGGTGGTGCAGCGGCCCAGGCAATTGCTGGTGCTGTGGTTCTATCCCAACCGCGTCACCGTCAACAGCCCCATTCCCCTGCAGGGATTGCCGGCAGAAGCCCCTCTCAACTACCACTACCGCCACCTGTTGCGGTTGTCACTGCCGCCTCCCGGCACCGGCCAGCATCCGGCGGAGGTGCAAGCTCAGCTCTTGCAAGCAGGGGAGTACCACACCTGGCACGCCATCGGCCATCAAGTGAAGGCGGTGGTGGATGCCTGTTTGGAGGTGGCCATCCCCTGGAGCAATTTGGGCGCCCAGCCGGGTCAGGAGCTGCAATTTGTCATCCTGGCTGCCGATGGCGAGACCTTTCAGGAAGGGATCCCGCCCAAGGCCACCATTGCCCTGCGCAGACCCTGAGAGTGATGACCAGCAGAGCTTCAAGTTATGTCGCGCGATCTCTATCCCCCCATCGAGCCCTACGATCAAGGCTTTCTGGCGGTTTCCTCCCTCCACACCCTGTACTACGAGCAGTGCGGCAACCCGGCAGGCAAGCCGGTGGTGTTTTTGCACGGGGGGCCTGGAGGCGGGATCGATCCCATCTACCGGCAGTATTTCGATCCCAGCCGCTGGCGGGTGGTGCTGTTCGATCAGCGGGGCTGCGGGAAAAGTCGCCCCTATGCCGAGCTGCGGGAGAACACCACCTGGGATCTGGTGGCGGATATCGAGAAGTTGCGCCAGCATCTGGGCATTGATCGCTGGTTTGTGTTCGGGGGCAGCTGGGGCAGTGCCCTTGCCCTGGCCTATGGGCAAACCCACCCCCAATCCTGCCTAGGGTTTGTCTTGCGGGGCATTTTTCTCTTGCGCCCTTTTGAGCTCCGCTGGTTTTACCAGTCGGGGGCCAGCTACTTTTTCCCCGATGCTTGGGAACATTACCTGGAGCCGATCCCTCCCGAAGAGCGGGATGACCTGCTGGCAGCCTACCACCGCCGCCTAAACGACCCAGATCCCCAGGTACGGCTGAGGGCAGCTCGCGCCTGGTCCGTCTGGGAGGCCAGCACCAGCAAGTTGATCCCCAGCCCAGAGCTCATCGAGCGCTTTGGTCGGGGAGAGTTTGCCGAGGCCTTTGCCCGCATTGAGTGCCATTACTTTGTCCACGGCGGTTTTTTGGATCCGGAGGATCAGCTCCTCAGGGGGGTGGGACGGCTGCGGCATCTGCCGGCGGTGATCGTCCAGGGGCGCTACGACGTGGTGTGCCCGCCCATCTCTGCTTGGGAGCTGCATCAGGCTTGGCCAGAAGCAGAGTTTCGGATGATCCCCGATGCTGGCCATTCCATCACCGAGCCCGGAATCCGCACCGCCCTCCTGGAAGCCACCGATCGCTTTGCCGGTTTGTGAGCCCCGCCGAGCCAACCCAGTGCTGCCAGGGATCCCAAGACCTTGAAGAATTGCTACAGGAAGGCCGGCAAAACCTTGGGATCCAGCCCAGAAGCACGGCCAAGCCTATCGACAGTTGGCGATTTTGGGTTTATCACTGAGGGAGGGGCGGTGCAAGCTGCCCACACCTGGCTGGTGCATCCACCCAAGTGCTTCGCGGATTCAAGCTCATTTCTACTTCACCGTTTCCAGGGTCGAACCATGCAGAAACCAACCCATCTGTTCAAGCTTGCCCTAGCCCTGCCCATCTCCTTCTTGCTGGCAGATGCAGTTGTGGCCTACCCCTGCGACTCGGTTGGGGGTGAAGCTTACAACCACCACGGCTCCACGGTTCAGGTCAGCAGCGACGCCAACAGCTTCGGGGTTCAGTGGTCGCCTGCCTCCTATGCTGTCGGCAACGGCTTCATTGGAGTTGCCATTGAAACGGTGAACGGCGAGCAAGCCCAGAGCGCCATCAGCCGTCGTCTGTTCGGCCCCGCACTTCGAGTTCAGGGGGTGCAGGTGGTCGGCTTGCTCCAGGATGGTCCTGCTCAACGAGCCGGTCTGGCCCAGGGCGATATTTTGATTGGAGTGGATGGGCAGCGGGTCACCTCCGTGCAACATGTGCAGCAGATCATCCAAAATACCCCGGTAGGCCAATCGGTGCCGATTACCTTCCGCCGTGGTGAGCAGGTGCTGTCAACGGTGGTTGTGGTGGGGGATGGCCGGGTGTTGCGCCCCTTGATGCTGCAGCAGCAGTGAGCCTTGTCGGGATCCCTACCCGGAGCTCTCTGTGAATGCCAATTGGAGTTCGGGATGGGCTGTCTGGGCAGTTTGCGGCCTCAACGGCTTGCTGTTTTTGGCCCTGGTTGCTCTCATTCCTGTCATTTTGAAGCTGCGCTCGGCTCTTGGGGTCACAGAGCAGGCCATGGCGGATTGGCGAGAAGCAGCTCAACAGGCCTTGGCTCCCACTCCCGCTGAGTTGCTGCGTCTGCGGGATCGTCTGCGCGAGAATCGCCATACCCTTGACCGCTGGCAACGTCGTTTGCAGTTCTGGCAAGGGATCCGCAGGGTGGCCGTTTGGCTGGGGCGTAGGCTTTGAGGGATATGGATAGCAACTATCCTGTCTCCAATCCCATCCGGTTGCAGGTCATGGCCAACGCTCTGGCGGGGATTGCCGAAGAGATGGGGGCGCGCCTCATCCGCGGTTCATACTCGGCCAACATCAAGGAACGGCGGGATTGCTCCACAGCTCTGTTTGACTCGCAAGGGGCTTGCATTGCCCAGGCAGCTCACATCCCAGTGCATTTGGGCGCCCTTTCGCAGGCGGTGCGAGCGGTGGTGGCAGCCAACCCGCGACCCGGAGATGTGTTTCTCCTCAACGATCCCTACCAGGGGGGATCCCATCTGCCGGACGTTACGGTGGTCGCGGCCATTCCCGGCTGGAGGGATCCCGACCGGATTTGCGCCTATGCTGTGAACCGTGCTCATCACGCTGATATTGGAGGGATGCGCCCTGGCTCCATGCCCGCCGACTCCACAGAACTTTGGCAAGAGGGGCTGGTGATCCCGCCGGTACGGCTGGCTGGGCTCTCTCTAGAAGGAGAGTTGTACTGGCAGGAGGATCTGCTGCGCCTAATCCTGGCCAATGTGCGCAATGCCGAGCAGCGGCGGGGGGATCTGCAGGCCCAGGTGGGGGCCAGCGCAGTGGGGATGAGCCGGTTTCGGGAGTTGCTGGCCCGCTTTGGAGAAGAGGAAGCTTGGCAGTTGATCGCAGGGGTCATCGAGTACAGCCGCCGGCGGATGCGGGCGCAAATTCAGGCTCTGCCCGATGGGATCTACACGGCTGAGGATTGGTTGGAGGGCTACGGGGATCCGCCCGCGCCCCTTGAGATTCGGGTGCAGGTGGAAGTAGAGGGCGAGAAGCTGCGGGTGGACTTCACCGGCACTGCTCCGGCCATGGCGGGAAACCTGAACGCGCCCCTGGCCGTCACCCGCTCGGCGGTGTTGTTTGCCCTGCGCTGTCTGTTGGATCCCACGGCCCCCAGCAATGTCGGCTTGGAGGATCCCATCGAGATCGTGGCGCCGCCCGGCTGCTTGGTGAATGCCCAGTTTCCGGCAGCAGTGGTGGCGGGCAATGTGGAAACCTCGCAGCGCATTGCCGATGTGGTGTTCAAAGCTCTGGCTCCCGTGGCCGGATTGCGGAGCATCGCTCAGGGGCAGGGCACCATGAACAACTGTGTGCTGGGCAACCGCCACTTCACCTACTACGAAACCTTGGGGGGTGGTCAGGGGGCCAGCCGACAGCGACCGGGCCTGGATGGAGTGCATGTGGGCATGAGCAATACCCTCAACACCCCCATCGAGGCTCTGGAGCTGGAGTATCCCCTGCGGGTACTGCGCTACGAGCTACGCCAGGATTCCGGCGGCCATGGCCAACAGCGGGGCGGCTGGGGGCTAATCCGCTCCATCCAGACTTTGCAGGATTGCACCCTCTCCCTGCTCACCGAGCGGCGCCACTATGCCCCCCAAGGAGAACAGGGAGGCGGGCCAGGCCAAGTGGGGATCAACCTCCTCAACGGGGATCCCTTGCCTGGCAAAATCAGCCGCTCCCTAAAAGCCGGCGACGTGATCACCCTCTACACGCCGGGCGGCGGGGCTTGGGGCTCAAACGAGGATGAGCAGGCTCCCGAACCCAGGTAGCGCAGGTGGTCAAGAAACAACTGCTCGCAGCGGCGAAGCACCTCATCGCGGCTGGCGAAGTGCTCCAGCCTTTGCACTTCTTGACCTTTCTCAAACAAAATTAGGGTTGGCAAAGAGCGCACCCGATAGCGGCGCGGCAGCCAAAAATTGTCGTCTACATTCACCCGCAGTACTTTGACCGCCCCTCCCCACTCGGCTACGAGACGGTCGGTAATCGGCTGAATGAAGCGACACAGGCCACACCAAGGGGCGCCGAAATCCACCAAAACCAACCCATCACTTGTCAAAAGTTCTTGATTAAAAGCATCTAAAGCAACTTGCAAGGCCATCACTCCCAAACTAAAGAAGTTCTTTGGGATCATGCTACCAGGCAACTTGGCTGGCTGCAGAAACCATTTGGGGATGGAAAGCATAAAGAATCAATACAAAGCTGAATACCCCCAGATAGGCCCAGCGAAAAAACTCTTGGGGGCGCAGTTGCTGTCGCTTCTGCAGAATGGCCAAGCCGGGGATCACGGAGGTGCGCGCCTTGAGATCGCGGAAGGCCTGCCCGTATTTCCGCTCCAGGCGGTGATCCCCGTGCCAAACCGCAAACAGGTGGTAGGCAATGAGCCCAAGCGAGGTCACCGCCATAAAGCTGGAGCCAATCCACAGGGAATGGGCCACACACCAGATCACCTGGCCCACCATTTGGGGATGACGGGTGATGCGGATGATCCCGGTTTCAAACAGGTGGATCTCCGGCTTGCGAATGGCGGCGATCTCCAGCAAGTTGAAGGTGGCCGGATACAAAAAGAAAAAAGAGAGGGCAGACAAAAGAGCAACGGTGGTGCGAATGCCTGGGACGGCTTGGAGATCCCAGAGAATCACCCCGTCGTAGCGATGGTTAAAAAAATAGATCAGCAACAGTGGTGCCAAACTGAGGCTCACCAGAGCAAAGAAGATGCGGTACAGACGGGATCCCAGCCAGCTTTCCCCCCAGGGCCGCAAGTAGGCTAATCCGCTGTGAGCACAGGCAAACCCCAAGATCAGGGCTAACATTGTCCAATGGGATCCGTACTGGCCTAGCTTCTGCAGAAAGTCGCTGAAGGGGGTGAACAGCATCTTTTGGATGACTCCTCTGGTGTTGCTGTGGCTTATGCTTAAAAATAAGTTACATTAGGTTCCCCATGCTCAAAACTTTTTTTCGGCGTCTTGTCAGCCTGCTCCTGTCTGTAGCCCTTTTGCTGGGATCAGGGAGTTCAGTTGCTCAGGCTGCCCGTCTCACCGGCAAGTATTACGAAGACAGCATGACCTTGATCCAAACCCTGCGCACCGTCCTTTCCGAAGGGGATCCCCTGATGAACCCAGAGGAGGCGCGAGCGGAAGCCATGCAGGCCATCCAGGAGTTTTCTGGGCGCTACCACGGCCATCGCTACGATAAGCTGCAGTCTTTTACCACTTTGCGCACGGTGTTTAACACGCTGGCCTCCCAGTACCGCACTTCCAACCGGCCTCTCAACCCCGAAAAGGTGGAGCGGGTGCTAATGCAACTGGATCGGGCCGAATTGGCCCTGCGCCGAGAAGGTTGAGCTTTTTTTAGATTGGATCTCCCCGATCCAAATCACAGGCAAATTTCCCCGCTGCGGCCAGACTGTTCCCAGTCCGCAGAAGCCAGGGTCCTCTCAGGTCTCTTTTTGAATCTGAGAGGAAGGGCGCAGTGCTTTTCTGGAAGTGGAGGAGATTTTTATCTCGATTGAGGATTGGGGAGGTTGTGATGGTCAAAAATCGTTGGGCTTTGATCCCGCTGCTGCTGATGGTTGGAGCTGTTGCTTCTCATCCGGCTTGGCTCCTGTCTCTCCCAGCCCAAGGACAGGTTGTTGGGGCTGTCGAGGAGGGATCCCCGGGCCCCTTTTTTGCAACGGACGGCCTGGCCCTGCGGGGCTATGACCCGGTGGCCTATTTCATCGATGGCAAGCCCGTCAAGGGATCCCCAGAGTATGAATGGGAGTGGGGAGGGGTGACCTGGAGGTTTGCCAGCGCCGAGAATCGGGAGCGGTTTCGCAACGACCCAGAGCGCTTTGCCCCCCAGTACGGCGGGTTTTGTGCCTGGGCCGTGGCCCACAACTACCTTTACCCGGTGGATCCCTTTGCCTGGAAAATCGTCGATGACAAGCTGTACCTGAACGCCAACCAGCGGGTACAGCGTAACTGGGAGCGCGACATCCCCGGCTTGATCAAGAGGGCAGATGCCAACTGGCCAGCTTTGAGAAGCCGATAGGCCCAAGTCCCTCTGGCCTGGGGTTCAATGGGCGAGGCGCAGGGTCACCTTGATGCCAACTCGGTAGGGGCCGCTTTCGCAGAGTTCCAGCTGGCCTCCCATTTCTCTCAGGAGCCGCTCGCTTACCCGCCAGACGGCACAGCCCTCTGTTTGAATGGGCACATGGCATCGCCCCTCAAGGTTCCACCCCAGGCACAGTCGCCCCTCTTCTTCTGCGGTGGGATAGGGGTGCAGAGCCATCGAACCGTAGCGTAGGGTGCGGATGCCCCAGCGACACACTCCCAGCAGCGCCTGCACCAAGCCGTGGGGATCCGCCCAAACGGTGAGGCTGTCGGGGAGAAGGGGCACCTCAAAGGCCGAGGTGGGTTGTAGGGCCGGCCATTCGTAGCGAATGCCCTGATCCTGGGCCTGTAGGCGAGTTAGGCTGTACACATCCTGCAGGAGGGGGCGTAGTCGGGTCGGTTCCGGTCGCAGAGGTTGGATGGGCAGGTCATGGCGAGCCAGGCGGGTGTATTCCTCAAGCAGCTTGATCAGGCGCTCCACCGCTTCTTTGGCACTTTGAAGGTATTCCCGCTCCTCTTCGGGGGAATCACACAGATCTGACAGCACCAACTGCAGGGATCCCATCTGGCTGCTGAGGGGATTGCGCAGCTCATGGCCGATGCTGACGAGCAACTCTTGTTGAAAGGCTCGCATCACCTCAGAGCGTTCAAAAGCAAATTGCCAATCCACAGCCTCTTGCTTGTCGGCAGAGGCAGCCTGCTGGGGGAGTGGATCGGGTTTGGCTGCAGGCAAGGGTTTCCTCAAGAGGTGCTCCGAAGGAAAGACGGGGGATCCCGTCGAGGTTCAGATCCTTGGGTTTGGATCTTTGAGTTTTGGACAGCGAGGACTACGTCCCGCTGAGGCAATCGGGCTGCGGCAATACCCTGTCTTATGGGATCCTACCCTTTTCTATCCGACGAAGTGGGCGCTGACCACCCGTTCAACCCCGGCCAGATCTCGGTGAACTCGGATCTGCCGATAGCAGCCTCTAGCTTGCAACTGCTCCGCCACCCAAGGGGCTTGGCCTCGCATCACTTCCACCGCCCAAAAGGAGTTCGGGGCCAAGTAATCCGGTGCTGCTTGAATCAACAGCCGCAAGTGGGCTAGGCCATCTTCTCCGCCATCCAGAGCCTGTCGTGGCTCGTGCAGTCGCACCTCTGGCATGAGCGAGGCCAGCTCAGCAGAGGGAATGTAGGGAGGGTTGGAAACCAGGCCGCGCAGCCGTCCTCGCCAGGGATCCAAAGGTACAAACCAGGATCCCAGCAGCAAGTTCACCCGCTCCTGCAGATGGTGGGCTACCACATTGTCTGCCGCAACAGCCAAGGCCTCTGGGCTGGAATCCACGGCCAGAAGCCGCAACTGGGGATGGTGATGGGCCAACGCAATGGCAATCGCTCCACTACCTGTGCCCAGGTCGGCAAAGCAGGAGCCGGACGGCAGAGGGTTAGCCTGCAGCCAGAGGGAAGCCTGCTCCACCAGCAGCTCGGTCTCCGGGCGTGGGATCAGCACCGCCGGCGTCACCCGTAAGCTCAAGCCCGCCCACTCAACTTTGCCCAACAGGTACTGTAGGGGGATGCGCTCTTCCACCCTTTGCCGCCAAAGGGCCTGCACCTCCTCCAGGGGATCCCCCTCCCCAGCCGGAGCGCGACCCATCAACCGCTCCAATGGCCCCCACCCCAGCCGTTCCCTGAGCAAAATCTCCACTTCCTCGGCAGGGATCCCAGCCGCTTTTGCCGCCCTCAGGGCTTGGGCACGCCACTCTGTTAACCGCTTCACCAGAGCAGACGGGGATCCCATCAGGGGCTTAGGTTAACGCTGAGGCTGAGGACTTGCGGAAGGATTGGCAGGCCGGGCCAGGGATTGGATATACTCCAGCGCCGAGCGAGAGGGGATAAAAGCGATCTTCTGCACATCGGCCTGCGCGTCGGGGGCCAGCATACGCTCCACCACAATGGCCAGCGAGGTCACTTCAATCTGGGTTTTCCCAACCACATCCGGGTTCTGCGCCGCCGCCCGATCCAAAGCCCTCCGCAAATCGTTGCGGTCGAAGAAGAAGGGCACCACCTCATGGCCATCCTGCTCGATGGTCAGCAGCCCCTCTCCGGAGCGGCCATAGAACAGAGGCACACCAATCGCTTCTGCAGGCACATCTTGACCGGTTTCCTTCAGCACCTGCTTGGCTGCCTCCACATCAGAAGCCCGAGGCACCACCTCAAAATACAGATCGCTATTCTTGGCGCGCTCCTCTTCCGATTTTTCGTAGGCATACCCCAGCGAGAGAGGCACCACCCGGGCTTGACTGGCTATCTCGGGGTTGCTGGCTTTCACCTGCTCCAACACTTGCTGGGCCTGGGCCTGATCCAGCCAGAAGGAAACCACTTGGATGGTGCGGCCATCCCGCTCCACATTGGCGACAACAGGGGTGCCGTTCTGAGACACGATGGCAAAAACAGGCACCAGATTCAGCCGTTCCGCCACCTCTTGCCGGCTCATGGGGCCTGCCGCAGCCTGAGCCAGTAGAGCACTCTCCTGAGCCCAAACGGGAGTCACAGCCAAGCCCCCCCAAGCCGTCCCGATCAGGATCCCGGCTATGCTGCTCACCTGAGCTGCACGGCGGCAGAGGAATCGCGCAGACGATACTACATTACAGCGCATCATTCTCATCTCAACTCCCGGCATCGCGCCTCGTTCTGGTTGCTATGGGGTCAGCTTCCTAAGTACTAACCAACAGCCTGGGGCAAATCAAAAGCTGCCTAGATTAAATCCGCTCAACAGGGCTTAGGCTAGCGATGCGGCACACTCTTAGCCTTAGGATCCCGGTTGGCCATCGCTGACAACACCCCGGCACACCTATCTTGAAGAGCGCTCTTGGGCCACCCTAGAAGCCAAGGTTAGAACATCTGCTCGACCTCTGTCGAGGGGCAAAGCCCCTATTTTGGGTGGGGATCCCGCATCACCCAATACTATATACGGAGTCGCATACAACTGATCCACGCTAGATGCAGATCCCTCCGAGGGTTGTGTACCCAGCTCTCCCATAAAACGCTGCCTATTCCAGCCTTGTTCGGCGGTGTCCTGATGTAGCCGTGCGAACGTGGCAGCTGCTGTTAACTTTTGTTAAGGTAGGGGTGCGAACCCACAGCTGTAGGGAGCATTGAGTCATGGCTAAGATCTTCACCGCTGAATTCAACCAATTTGAGACCATCAACGCTACTCAGGCCTGGTCTTTGTTTTTCACCATCAGCGCTTCCGATCGGCTGCTGGGTGACAACCCGGCTGTTGGCCGCTACCTAACGTTGGCTTTGTTCAGCGCCGTCCTCACCGGGATCCTGAATGTGCTGGTGGCTTCTTAGCTAGACCCTTTGCGGACGGAACGAGTTTTTTGTTAAGAGGCCGCCGGCAGAGGCAGCTTGACGTAAACTACCCGACTCCGACCGCTAAGCGGTACGGAGCGGGCTTTCAGTAGCCCTGAGCCTGCTCTGCTCTACCAGAGAACAAAACAAGCCCGGACCTCTAGGCTGGTTTACGACAGCCCCCAAGAGCGCAATCACATTCGCACCATTCAAATCCGCA
>NZ_JBSSCC010000014.1:0-67886 GCF_054059455.1 Thermostichus sp. MS-CIW-23
TTGACGCAACTCTTGTGGGACTATCAGCTTGCAACGTACAGAGATAGTCTGGCTCATGGGCTTATTGTAGTTTATCCAGACTTTTGACCAGCAAAACCTATATGGAGGAGGGCTTTCCTCCCGACACCAAGCCTGCGGCTATGGTGCAGGCCTCCAGCCCGAAAATTTGGTGACTGGGGCCGGAGAATGAAGATAGGCTGGAAGCGAACGTTGGTGTTCATCCAGGCGAGCGGGGAAAAAGATGAACGAGCCCATGTCGCCGTCAGTACGGGCGGCTATCGAGCGGATGAAGTCTCGTTTGCGCATGACTCGTCGCTTTGGGTTTTGGTTCCAGGCAATCTTGGGGGCGACGGCGCTGCTGCTGTGGTTTGGCTTTTTAATCGGCCAAAATACCGTCTATCGAGATGACTCGCTGGGGGCTGTCATCGCCTTCTGGTTCACCTTGTTTACATTGCTCACCCTGGCAGCCGGTCTATTTTTCAACTGGCGCTACTTGCTCCACGCGGAGCGCCGCTCAGCTTCTGCTGATGCCCTAAGCCAATTGGATTTGCCCAAGCAGTTGCAGTTGGTCACCTATGTCAGCCTCATTGGGGCCTTCCTTGCTTTGATTGGTATGGAAGCCCAAGTGGGCGAGCTGTTGGCGCGCATGTTTTCCCGCACCCAGGCCAACCAGGTGACAGGAGTGCTGCTGCTGGCCGCCAACATCAACGTGACGTTTGCCCACTTCGTCTGCTTGGCAGGGGTTCTCTGGATTACCGGTGTCCTCGACCGTGAGCCCTAGCGCCGGATCCCTGGCCCACCTTTGGGAGTCATGTGGACAGTGGCGAGACGGCTTGTTGTTTTTATAGTCGTTTACAGTCGTTCCAGTTCAGGGCAAGACACCTGAGCTACTGTTCGCGCTAGCGGGACGGAGTCCTTGAAAGGCCTTCTGGCACGGTGCATTTAACGTTTTAGGCGTGGGTGCAGTGTCCTAGTTTGAATCGAAATGACCATAAATGGGCAAAGCAAAGAGCCCCCAACTTGGGAGATAAGCTGGGGGAAGCCCTTTAGGTTTGCTTGAGTTTTCTCCAGACCACCCAGGCCTTTGAGACCTTTGCGACCTCAGTAAAAGCAATGGCTTTACTTAAAGCCCACTGCCGCTTGCCAGACAAAGGCCAGCAGGAAAAACAGAACAGGGATGATCGGCAAAATGTCGATCAGCGGGTCAAACAATTCATAGCCTTCCGGCAAACTGGCCAGGAGCATCATCGCTGACATGGCAACAAACCTCAGGGGAAAACGCGGCTGAAGGAACTGCTTTTTTCAGAATCGAAATAGAGTGTAACATCACCAAGCAGGGATCCCGGCCAAGTTCAAGAAACTTGACATACCCCCCTGCCTACAGGCAAGGGATTCTGGTTCCTGGTTCTGCGACAGCACTTACTGTGTTGGGTTGTCCCTCCACGACAGCGGTGCTTATTTCCCCAGGCGTTCCCTCTTCCGTTCGCGTCAGCCTAAAGAACGCCAATGTTGGAGAGGCCCAAAACGACCCCCACCCCCAGCAAGTGGCCAAAACTGGCAACCCCAATGACTTCCGGCCAGGTCATTCCCAGTACTGGCCCGGTCTCTGAGGCCACTCCAGAAGAGGATTTGAAGCTCAGGTAAGCCAGCCCTGTGCAGAGCAGAATGATCACGGCGCTCAGGGGGGACCAGGGGCTGGTTTGAGCGGTCAAAGCCAGCGGCGCGACAACAGGCATCATGGTTTTCGTCCTCAACTCAGGTTGACCGACCCTTAGATTACCGCTCCTGCTGAACCCCGGATGGGATCCCCTCGCAATCTGCACATGAATTGCAACAAAACCTCACACTACGGCTTTTCTCTGGCTTCAGGGGCAGTTTGCCGTTGCCGGGATCCTTCAGGAATCCTTGGCCAGGAGAGGAAGGTGCCCCCAGGGCTGGGGTTGTGAGGAAAATAAGGCTTGGGCTGAGAAGCTGGGCAGGTCTCTGCCGTATACTAACGAAAGTTAACAAACTTATCTCTTCGATCTCTTTTCGGTGTGATGACTGGGACGCGCTGCCTCGACCCATCCTCTCTGTCTGCACTGTGCGCACCTAAGGATGGCTGCCGATGACTGTTGCTGCTACTGCTGAACCAGCCCAAAAACCTTTCGCATTGCCTCGTGAGCTGTTGGGGCCACCCTCGGAATTTTGGAATCCCACCTTGCTGATGTTTTTGGCTGCGGTGGTGCTTTCGGCCTCTTGCTTTGGCGGGTACGCCTTTTGGCACTGGCCCAAATGGATGGTGTTCTGGCTCAATTTTGTGGCCCTCTATGTTCTGGGCACGGTGATTCACGATGCTTCCCATGGCTCGGCCCACCGCAACCGCTTTCTGAACGAGGCACTCGGACACGGCTCTGCCCTGTTGCAGGGTTTTGTCTATCCCGTCTTTAAGCGGGTACACATGCAGCACCACGCCCACGTCAACCATCCTGAAGACGATCCCGATCACTATGTCTCAACGGGAGGGCCGCTGTGGCTGATCGCGCCGCGGTTTTTCTACCATGAGGTGTTTTTCTTTAAGCGGCAGCTCTGGCGGAAAGGTCGCTGGGATCTGCTGGAGTGGGGCTTGAGTCGGCTGGTGGTTATCCTGACCTTTGGTCTGGCCAGCTACTTCGGCTACACCGACTACATCATGAACTATTGGCTACCCCCTGCCTTTATCATGGGGTTCTTGCTGGGCTTGTTTTTTGACTACCTGCCCCATCGCCCTTTTCAATCCCAAGAGCGGTGGTACAATGCCCGCGTCTATCCCGGATGGCTGACCAACATTCTGCTGTTGGGGCAAAACTATCACCTGATCCACCATCTCTGGCCTTCTGTTCCCTGGTACAAATACCAAGCAGCCTACTGGGCAGCCAAACCTGAGCTGGACGCGCGCAACTGCCAGCAAACGCTGGGGATCTGGGAGAAGGGAGAGTTCTGGGGCTTTTTGTACGATGCTCTGATCGGTCTGCACTGGCACAAGCCCACTTCAGCTCACCCCGCTGCTCCAGCCAATCCAGAATCGGAGGGATCCCCTGCGGATCCACAGCTTGGCTAGCATGGTTTGGCCAACGCTGCAAGTCCCGCAGGTGCTGCTGTTTGTGGAAGCGGCCAGCCTGTTGCAGGACTCTAGCCAGGTTTTGTTGCAGGCCGGTCGGGCAACGGCAGATTTGCCGGAGTTGATTGCAGAAGCGCAGGCGCGGGCCGAAGTCCAGGTGCAGCTCCTTGGGATCCCCGCAGACTTGCGGGCACAGGTGCGAGGGATCCTCAGGTTGACCTCGCCCCAAGAGGTGCTGGCCTACTTGCAGGACTTGCTGGACAGGGGATCCGGCCCGGATTTGGAAGCCTTTTTGGAGCAGGCGGGATCCGCCTCTACAGTGCTGCGCTTCCCCCCCCTGTTGGTGGGGGCTGTGGCTCTGCAGGTGGTGCTGGAGCGGTTGGACTTTTCTCCAGAAGAGCGGGCTGTGGTGCAAGCCCAACGGGATCAATGGGAACAGGCCCTGGCGGAATTGGCCATCCACCACAGGGTTTCCCCAGAGCCGCTCCGGGCCACTGCCGAGACGGTGCTGCGGGCGGCTTCAGCAGAGGAGCTGCTGCAACTGGGTCAGGATCTTTTTCAAGATCTCCAAGATCTCGCTGCTGCCGATTCTGAGCCAGAAGCCGAGCCCCAGGTGGAATTGGCGGGGCCTCTGCTGTTCATGATGGTGGCCGATCACCTGTTGGCCCAAACGGAGTATCCGCTGACCCCGGAGCAGCGGCTGGACTTGCAAACCAATCGCGCCGAGGCAGAAACCCGCTACTTGGCCATGCAAAAGTTGGGCCGCATTGAAAACTTGGCGGAGCAGCAGGCTTATATTCGATCCTGGATTGACCAAGCTTCCGTACCGGATTTGCTGCAGGCTTTGGATCGCTTTTTTGCGGCGTCTGAACCCAACTCATGAGGCTCAGGGATCACCAAAGGTTTGCTATCCCCTATCCTGGAAGCAAAGGGATCCCACTTGAGGTGCGAAAGTGGACTGGGGCAGCCTGTTCTGGATTTTCCTGATCTTCAGCTCTTTGCAACCTCTGCTGAACCGTCGTGCCCAAGAGTTCCGGCGCTTGATGGCCATTCGGGAGTTGGAGCAAAAGCGGGGCAGCCGGGTGATTCTGCTCATTCACCGCCAGGAGTCGATTAGTTTTTTGGGGATCCCGGTTTCCCGCTACATCAGCATCGAGGACTCCGAGCAGGTATTGCGGGCGATTCGCCTTACCCCACCCAATACCCCGATTGATTTGATTTTGCATACCCCCGGTGGCCTGGTGCTGGCCACGGAGCAAATTGCCCGCGCCCTGATCCGCCATCCGGCCAAAGTGACGGTCTTCGTGCCTCACTACGCCATGTCGGGGGGGACAATGCTGGCCCTGGCCGCCGATGAAATCGTCATGGATGCCAATGCAGTCCTGGGGCCGGTGGATCCGCAGTTGGGGGGGTATGCTGCCGCCAGTATTCTGCAGGTGGTGGCGGATAAACCCATTGCCGAAATCGACGACCAAACCTTGATCCTGGCGGATCTGGCCCGCAAAGCAATGCAACAGGTGCAGAACTTCGTGCGGGATCTCTTGAAGGACGATGTGCCCAAGCGCAAAATTGCCCCCGAACGCATCGAGCCCCTCATCCAGTACCTAACCAGCGGACAAGTTACCCACGACTACCCCATCACCGCCGAAGAAGCCCAAAGGTTGGGCCTGCCCATTTCTACCGAGTTGCCACCCCAAATCTATGCCCTGATGGACTTGTACCCACAGGCCACCATGGGCCGCCCTTCCGTGCAGTACATCCCCATCCCCTATGATCCCCGCCCCGCTCTGCCCAGAGGGGGATCCCGCTCTGGCCTAGGGTGAACTCTTGGCGTAAGCTTCCATGGCTTCCAGGCGCAGCCCTCTTGCCCGGCGAAACAGCTCTTGTCCGGTGTGCAGATGGCGGTCGTCGAAGTTCAGGGGGAAATACTGCAGCTCCTCTAGAGCGTCCTCTAGGTGGTTGAGGGCGTAGTAGAGGCGAGAAGCCACTCCCCCCAGGCTGCTGGGATTGGGGAGGCGGCCAAAGATCTGCTGGGCTTGGGCCAGTTTCTGCGCACACTCTTCCAGATAGTCAGCAAAAGACTGCAACAGGTCGGGATCAAAGGGATCCGCCGCCAAAGCATTCAACTGAGGCTTTAGGGAAGACAACAAGGGCCCCAACACTCGGTTTAGAGGGGTGTAGACCTGTCGGATCCAGGCTGCGCGGGCGATGGCTTCGTGGCTGACGGTTTCACGGGGGGATCCCGTCGGCTGGGGGCGGGGTGAGGTGCGGCTGGAGTGCAGTTGCCGATCGTATTCGCGGCGAGATTGGGGATCCTTGAGCACCGCGTAGGCAGCGTTGATCTGGCGGATGCGCTCAGCGGTGGCCCGATCTTTTTTGGCCAGCAGGCTATCGGGATGGTGATACTTGACCAAACGACGGTAGGCAGACTTGATCTCCTCCGCCGTCGCCGCCACGGAAACGCCCAAAACTTCGTAGTGGGATCCCACTCCCGATCCGCTCTCCATAACCCCTAGGCTTGCCGGAAAGAAAAGAAACTTCCACATTGTACCTGCAGCCTAGAATAAAGGTGAGTTTTCCGGTGCTGCCCCATGTCTTCCGCCTCGCCCCAGGGATCCCCCCATCCTTTCAGTGCCCTCTTGGGGGCCGCCATCGCCGTCAGTCTGGGCTACGGTTTTTTTCAACTGCTGCTCTCGATGTTGGCCAAGTTGCCGCCAATTGAGGTGGAGACTGGATCGTTGGCCCGCGGAATCAGCATTCTGGTGCGCTACCTGCTGGTCGGTTCCGTTTCCCTGATTGCCTTCATGTTTGCCATGGTGGGGTTGGGGCTGGCGGCCTATTGTGTGCAATTGCTGGGAGAGCGGCTGACCTCCTCTCAGCGCTGAACCTAGGGGCACAACCTCTGGCCGACTCGTTGGGCGTTTATCATGATGAGCCAGCTTCTTCTCAGCGCAGCACCACCTTGGGGGAGAGCAACAAAGTCAGGGATCCCTGGCGGTAGTCAATCCGGCCTTCGGCAAAGCGCACTTGGGCTAGGCCCGCTTTTTTGAGGGTGATCGCGTCGGCATGGGCCGGGTTCAGCCCAATGGCCGTTTGCACCCACAGGCTCAGATCCGGCTGGTGACCGACCAGAGCCAAAGACGCCAGAGGTTCCCGCTCTGCTTGCCAGCGCACCAGGTCAGCAAAACTGCCGCCCGGAGCCAGCGGTTCAAACACCTCCACAGCTTCGGCCAGGTTCTCGTCCAAAAAGATCTCAGCCGTCTGCCGAGCCCTCACCAGGGGACTGGTGAGCAGGAGATCCCACCTCCAGCCCATGTTCTTGAGCTGGCGGGCAATCTTGCGGCAGCGCCTGCGACCTTCGTCTGTAAGGGCCCGAAAGGCATCCTCGACTTCTGGCCGGGGTTCCTCGGCTATGCCATGGCGAATAAAATCCACGGCCAATTCCTGTCGGGCAGTCTGCTTTTCTGCCGCCCCCTGATAGTGCTCCGCACCGCTAACGCGATAGTGCTCCGCACCGCTAACGCGAACGCTCTCCTGTTGTTCAGACCCAGAGACCATAGAACCCCGTCCTGTCAGCGCGAACGGCACTGTCAAATCTTGACTGCCAAATCTTGGAATAACTGTAACTCTCCCAGAATACTGTGGGAAAAAAGCCCACTCCCTTTACGGCAGCACTCCCGCGACAAAACCGGAAGTCATGAAGAAGACGAGGGGTTATGCAGTCGCTGGCTGACCAGAGTGCGCCCCTCCTGGGTGTAGAGCTGCCAGTAGTTCCAGTAGTTGCCAAACACGGACTTCACATAGCCCCGGGTTTCGGGGAAGGGGATCTGCTCCACAAACACGTCCGGATCCCCGAAGCCAAAGCGGTTCAGCCATCTGGCCACATTGCCGGGGCCACCATTGTAGCTGGCCAGGGCCAGCAAGGTGTTGTCTTGGTAAGTGCGGTGGGTGTAGTCGAAGTACCAGGATCCCAGGTAGAGATTGTCGGCGGGGTTGGTGAGGCTGTACTGGGCCAGGCCGATCTGCTGGGCAATCCAGCGGCCAGTAGCGGGCATCACCTGCATCAAGCCCAAAGCCCCCGAGGCCGAGACGATCTCTGGCTCAAAGCGGGATTCCTGCCGGATCAAAGCCGCCACCATCAAGGGATTGAGGTTAAATTGCCGTGACCAGTGGGCCAAGCCGGGTTGGGCGTAGGGATCCCCGCTCCAGGAATTGTCTGGGCCGGCATAGTAGTGCAGCGGATAGATGGCCTGCCAGAAATCTTGGCGCTGCCTCAACGTCTCCAGCAAGGGATCCGGCTCTTCGCTAAAGCGCAAAGCAGCCACCTGGTTAATGCCCCGCAGGTGATCTCCGGCGCTGTTGCGCAAAATGCCCGTAACAAAGCGCTCGGCAACGCTCATCTGGCGGGGATCCCGCTGCACCGGAGTTTCGCCCTGCCAGCGTTCCCAGGCCAGTTGGCTGGCTCCCATCAAATGCAGGGTTTGCGTAACTGCAGAGACCCCCGGCAACGGTTGGCGCACCGGCTGAAAATCCACCTCCACTCTTTTGCGCCCGCTGTAGAAATCCCCCACCGGCCAGCCCAGTTGCACTGCCGACCGCCAGCCGTAGTAGGTGTGGGGAAACTGACGCAGTACCTGCCGATAGGTCTGCCGAGCTGCAGCCACATCCCCCTGCTGTTCCCGCCATTTGCCCGCCCAGTAGAGCAGTTGTGCCCCCATTTCTGTATCCCGCTGAGCAGATCCGATCTGTTGGGCCAGGGCGATGGCTTGGCTGAGATTGCCTGCTTGTGCTTGGCTCCAGGCCACCGTCCAGGCGGCATTGGCCGCAGCTTCGCTGGCCGGAAAGCGATCCCAAAGGGCTTGCCGGGTGGCTTGGGCCGATTGGGGGCTGGCGTTGCGATCATAGAGCTGGCTGAGGCTGAGCAACGCCTCTGGAGCTTCTTTATCTGAGCCGGATCCCACCTGTCGAAGCAAGTCGATCGCCGTCGGCAGGTCGCTCAGTTCCGCCAAACGGCGGCGGGTGAGAGAAGCCTCTGGCCCATCGGGAAACTGTGCCAGCAGCGCTTGGTAAGCCGCTTTGGCCTGGGGAAACTCCCGCGAGATCTGGTGGCTGCGGCCCCAGCGGTAGAGGTTCTGAGAGGTGGCGGGGGCACGCCCATAGGCCCGGGCAGCTTTGCCGTACTCCCGTTGCTCCCAGTAGGCATCGGCGAGGATCTGCCAGTCGGAAGCCGTGAGGGATCCCTCTTGAGCCTGCCGCCAGCGATCCAGCAACGGCGTTAGCCCAGGGGTTTGCGGGTGATGTTGGGCCAAATCCCGCAGCAGGTCATAGCGGTCGGGATCCAGCTCCAGCAAATGCTTGAGGGCACGTCCAGTCAGCGGGTGGGTGGGAAATTGCTGCCGCAGCCGATCCACCTGGCCCATCCCCCAGAGGGCGTAGGCGGCCACAGGACTGTGGGGATATTCCTGCAAAATCTGGGGCCACCAGATCCCTTGGGCTGTTTCCTTGTCCTGCAACTGTTCATAGGCTTGGGCCCTGAGCTTCCAAATCTCTTCCCTCAGAACCGGCAGGCTCTCTTCCAGCCCCTGCAAATCCTTCAAGGCAGATTGCGCTTGGCCGGCCTGTAGCGCTGCATAGGCTTGCAGAAAGGCCACTGTGGAAGTTTGAGGCAGTTGCGTCGGATCCCTGCCTTCTCGTGCAGAGGCCACTTCTACGGTTTCTGCCCAGGATGAGGTGTAGAAGCCCCAGACAGCTCCACCCAGAGCCGCTCCTGCTGCCAGCACACCGGCAGCCCATCTTGTCCAGCGTCGTTGGTTACTTGTCAGGATCCCCATGCTTTACCTCCCCACCACCTCTGAACTAAGATACTCAACCCGACTGCGTTGAGCCACCGGACGACTCGATACTTGCAACATGGCTGGAAAGCTCACCCAGCAAGCGGTCGCCGCGCATTGTGGCCAGGCGATAGGCAGGGAGAGATGCAACGATTTCTTCAAACTTCAAACGGCGGTGAAACAGCTCATTTCCCCAATTGCGGGATCCCTGTCGGGCTTTCACTGCGGTACACCTTGGCCCCGACACTGCGCAGCTTTTCGTCAATGGCTTCATAGCCACGGTCGATGTAGTGCAATCCGTAGATCGTGGAGCAGCCTTCAGCCGCCAGACCGGCCAACACCAGGGCCGCACCCGCCCGCAGGTCGGTAGCCACCACCGGAGCGCCGGAAAGAGACGGCACCCCCCGGATCAGGGCCACTCGGTTCTTCAGGCGAATATCGGCTCCCATGCGGTTGAGCTCGGGAATGTGGTGCATGCGGTTTTCAAACACTGTCTCCTCAATGGTGCAACTGCCCTCGCTCAAGGCGGCCAAAGCCATGATCGGCGCCTGCACATCGGTGGGGAAACCGGGATAGGGCAGCGTTTGAATATCAGTTGCCTGACACAGCCAGCCTGAGCTCAGTTGAGCTGGGGCAATGCGCAACCGGTTTGGGCCCTCTTCTTCCACCCGCAGACCCATGGCTTGCAACTTGGCGATCACCGCCCGCAGATGATCGGGAATAACAGGGCCAACTGTGAGGTGAGAGCGGGTAATGGCCCCGGCAATGAGATAGGTGCTGGCCTCAATGCGGTCGGGAATGACCGTGTACTCTGTTCCATGCAAGCGGGGCACCCCTACCACCACAACCGTATTGGTGCCGACACCGCGAATGCGGGCCCCCATGGCTTGACAAAAACGGGCTAGATCCGCCACCTCCGGCTCTTGGGCGGCGTTCTCGATCACCGTTTCTCCATCCGCCAGCGTAGCGGCCATCATCAAGGTCTCGGTGGCACCGACGCTGGGATAGTCCAGGTAAATACGGGTTCCCAACAGTTTACGGGCATAGGCATGAACCACCCCATGCTCGATTTGTACCGTCGCCCCCAAGGCTTGTAGACCCCGCACATGCAGATCCACAGGACGAGACCCGATCGCACAGCCGCCGGGCAGGGGAACTCTGGCCACCCCCAGCCGCGCCAACAGAGGCCCTATGATGAAAAAGCTGGCCCGCAACTGGCTGACCAATTCATAGGGAGCTTGAGAGGTTTTGAGGGAGCTGGCATCCAGGTCCAGGGTATTGCCAACATGGGAAACCTTAACTCCCAGCGTGGCCAGGATCTGCCCCATGCGTTCAATGTCCAGCAGACGGGGCACATTGTGAATTCGACAAGCCTCAGGAGCCAAGATGGCCCCGGCCATCAGCGCCAAGGCAGAGTTTTTCGCCCCGCCAATAGGGATGTGGCCACTCAGGGTCTGCTTGCCAATGATTTTCAGCACTGGCCCCATCATCTCTGGCGCGGTTGCCATGCCGGTCTGGGGCGGCGTCAGGCCAGGCTCTAGGGGATCCGCCCCGCTGACGCGATTGTCAAAACCTTTCAATCTCCCTCCTCACCCACAAAAAATAGGCGAACCCTTCTCAGAGAATACTCTGGGGATCACAGCAGCGGCTAAACTCGCAAGCCAAATTGGGTGTGAGGAAGAAGTTCCCATGGCTGTGCTTCTATCCTGCAGCAGCGGACAGGGGAGCGGCTAGGCCAGTTCACCAGATGCAGGTTCTCAGCGAAGGCAACTGGGGGGCAGCCCAACAGCAGGGGGCGGTATGATGGATGCTCAGGGGAAGTGCTTGCAAGGAAAACAGGAAGGAGACAGCCGATGATTGCCACTCAAGTCTCTGCCCAAGAGTTGTTTCGGGCCGCCTATGAAAACCGCTACACCTGGGATCCCGCTTTCCCGGGCTACAGCGCCGAGGTCACCTATTGGGATGGGGAGCGCACATTCGTTGGGCAGGTGCGAGTGGGAGCAGACCTAAAGGCCACCGTTACGGGCGTAGAAGATGAGGAAGCTCGAAAAGCCATTCACAACCAACTCTGGGAGATTGCCATTCACCGGGTGCGCCGCAGCTTCGACGAGACCCATGGGAACAACACCTTCCGTTACGGCCAAACCCTGCCCGATGGCACAGTGGAGATCCTGGTGGGGGGCAAAGCCGAAGGGGATCGCTACCACGTGCGCGATAACCAGGTTACTATGGTGCACCGGCATATCCACGGAGTGGTGGTTACCATCCACACCTTCAGCAGCCACGATACCGGCGAAGGCTATCTTTCCCACCGCTACGATTCCGTCTATCACGATCCCCAAACGGGCGAGCAAAAAGGCGGGCGCAGCCAATTCGAGGATCTGTACACAAAAGTGGGCAAGTATTACATCCTCTCGGAGCGGCGTATCCAGACGGAGACGGAAACCGGCCCTGTGGAGAAGCGCTTCACCTTCAGCAACTTGACCTTGCTGGACACTGGGGCGTGAGCGACCCGGCATTGACCCCAGCAGGGTAGGGGGCCAGCTCTCCCGTTCGTCACTGTTGGGCAGCTACCGGATCAAGCCCTTCTCGATAACGGGAAAGCCAGTCTGTAGGCTTTCAAGCTTTGTTGCGGAATGATCCTCCCGGTTAGAAAAAGCAAGAGAGCCTGAGCTATGCTTTGAATATTCTCCCGCCTGCGATTGGCATGGACAACACCACAGCAAAACCTGACCCGGATTCCGAAGCCCCCATTGGTACCCCTGACCTGATCATTCGCCCCGCCCAACTGGGGGATCTGGAGGCTGTGGAAGAGATTTTGGCGCAAGCCTTTGATGAAGAGTACAGCAGCCGCTCGGTGGATATTCGTCGCCAAGTGCGGCGGTTGCGCCAGTGGTATGGGCCCCTGAAAACCCTGACCCTGTTTCCCAATCGCTTTCAGCACATGTTTACGGTGCATGTGGCGGAGCTGAAGGGCAAGATTCAGGGGGTGATTCAGGTTTCTCCCTTCAACCATTCCCGCAGCACCTGGCGGGTCGATCATATCGCAGTGGCGCCCTCTGCCCAGCGACAGGGGGTGGGATCCCGGCTGCTCAAACACTGCATGGAGCACTTTCGGGAAGCTCGCACCTGGATCCTGGAGGTGAACATCCACAACAAGGGGGCAATGGCGCTCTACCGGCGCAACGGCTTCCAACCCTTGGCTCAGATCACCTACTGGTCGATTCCAGCCGATATTCTGGCAGCTCTCAGCCAGCACGAGCCCAAATTGCCCAACCTGGTGCCGGTGACCAATCGGGATGCCTATGCCATCTACCAACTGGATACGGGATCCATGCCGGCCACTGTGCGCCAGGTGTACGACCGTGAGGTGAACGATTTTCGCACTAGCCCACTGGATTGGCTTTTGGAGCAGGCCAAATGCGCCATTAGCCAGACGGAGCGGGTGGAAGTGTGTGTTTACGAGCCCGAACGCAAAACCGCCATCGGCTACTTCAACTTGAAGTTGGATCGCACCGGGCAGCAACCTCATGTGGCCAAGCTTACGGTTCACCCTGCCTACACTTGGCTTTACCCCGAACTCATGGCCAAGATGGCCCAGCTTACTCAGGCTCATCCGCCGCAATCTCTGGCCTTGGCCTCCACCGATTACCAGCCGGAACGGGAGGAGTTCTTGCTGAAGCTGGGAGCCCAGGATGTAGAGCGGACGTTGCTGATGTCGCGTTCGGTGTGGCACAAAATCCGCGAAAGCCGCCTCTTTACCTGGGATAGTGCTTATCTCAACGCGGTGTTGCGGGGATTACAGGTGAAGCAGCCGGTGCCGGAGCGGTTTGAGGGGCCGCCGGAGGGCTGGGTAGAGCACCACTTTCATCCCATTAGCCCAACCGAGCCGGATCCCAGCTCTGGTCGCGTCAGCGGTGTGGAGTCTTCACCAGGGCTCTCCAGAGACTCCCAATCTGAGGCCTCTCCACCCCCTAGCTAAGGGAGAGAGAGCCCCAATCCCGGCTTGCTTGCACCTTGCGAAAAACGGATGAAAGACCCGAAGGGCAATTCTACTGCGGATCCCTCTTGGCGGGCGCTGATTCAGGCGGCACTGCACCGGAACCGTAGCGATCCCGGTGTGCGGTATTTGCAATTGGCCACGGTGGATCCCCAGGGGCATCCGCGCAACCGCACGGTCGTTTTCCGGGGGTTTTTGGGCGATACCGACCGCATTCAATTGGCGGTGGATAGTCGCAGCGAGAAGATCCGACAAATTGCCCACTGCCCCCAAGCCCAGATCTGCTGGTATTTCTGCAAAACCCGCGAGCAATTCCGCATCGCTGGCACCCTTGAGGCCATCGCCGCCGATCATCCGGATCCCCAGGCCCAGCGCCAGCGGCAGCAGTTGTGGCAACAAATATCGGAAAAAGGACGGCTCCTCTGGTTTTGGCCGGAACCCAAAGGGCCGCTCGCCCCGCCAGAGGCTTTTATTCAAGAGTTGCCGAAAGAGAAAGATCCGCTGCCCCCGCAGACTTTTGTGGCATTACTGCTGGAGCCAACAGAGGTGGATCACTTGCAGCTTAAGGGGGATCAGATCTATCCCCAATTGCGGACAGTGTACGAACGTACCTCCCAAGGGTGGCAGCGTCGGGCCGTGAATCCCTGAAGGCGATCCAAACTTGCTTAGCCTGGTCTGGAGTGGGGGATCCCTTATTCCTTGTTCCTCCAAAGCACAGGGAATATGAGGAATGGACGTGTTAACGTAGCTGAACGATCGTGTTCTGCACGGTGGGGGCGTTATCCTCTGATGGAACTCTGTACGCGTATGGCTGGTCTATCAGGGGTAGGGCAGCAGTTGATGCCTTTTGTCTAACTCGACACGTATCACTTTGGCTTGCAGTGGTCTCGATGTGCGTCTTGATCTGCTCATTCGCTCAGGCTGTTGCCTCTTTTTTCGCCGGCGGCCCATTGCTGAACAGAGCTTTGAGGGGCAAGGGATCCCTAGTGTTGTCTGTCGCTTTGGTTGGGGTAGGGGTTCTTGTGCAGGGATTGAGGGCACAGACTCTGGAGAAACCGACGCTGAAAGCCTTGGAAGATTCTGTTGAGGGGAATGTTATCCCTGTTCTGCACTCAGAACCTGCCTTGCCCCCCCAGGCTGTCCCCACCTCCGCCCGCACAGGACCCTTTCGTGTCGGCAATCGCACGCCCCATCCGGTTCGGCTGGTGATCTTGATGCGCAGCGGCGAACGGATGATCAATCCAGAGACAGCCCACTGGGATTTTGCACCTGGAGAAGGGGGCAGCGAAGGATTGCTGCTGAGCTTGGGAGAGGAACCGCTGCAAATCGGCCCCGGAGACATTGTGGTGGCTTTCGCCCTGGATGGAACCCGCCGCTATTGGGGGCCAAATGTGGTGGGAGAGTCTCTGGCCCCGTTTTGGGATGGGGAGAGCGGCTCCTGGTCGATGATCTTGCAGCCTTAGGGTGCTCCGCGCGCAGCTTGGACATTTGCAGCGGTCACCTCAAACTCCTCTGGGGCAACTTCTCCATTCCTCACTCTTCTGGGCCAAAGGGGGAGGATCCAAGCAACAGAACATTTTGAGAACAGTCTCCAAACCATAGTCATTTCAAGCTAGATTGAGACACTCCCCAAGCGCTCTGTGCCGCTGCCGCGACCAACCCCAGCTCTTCTCCCAGAGAGAGAGGGAAGTTAGGGAACAATGCAACAGAAATGTTTCATTCCTGTTTAATAATGACTACACAAGTAAGTGGCTGCGCAGTTTATAGCTCTGTAGGGTGTTGGCCAGCAGCATCGTTACCGTCATCGGCCCTACGCCTCCCGGTACGGGCGTGATGGCAGCGGCCAACTCTTTGACCGCTTCATAGTCCACATCTCCCACCAGTTGCTCAGATCCGGCAGGGGTCTCGATGCGGTTGATGCCAACGTCGATGACCACCGCGCCGGGTTTCACCATGTCTGCCCTCAATAGGCGGGGGCGGCCCACGGCCATCACCACAATGTCGGCGGCGCGGGTCACTTCTGCCAAGTCGGGGGTGCGGGAGTGGGCTAGGGTGACCGTCGCATCGGCGGCCAACAACATCAAGCTCAAGGGCTTGCCCACCAAGATGCTGCGACCGACCACCACTGCCTTTCGGCCTGCAATCGGGATCCCTTCTGCCTGCAACAGGCGCATCACGCCCAAAGGGGTACAACTGCGTAGGCCGGGCTCGCCGCGCAACAGCCGGCCCAGGTTGAGGGGATGGAGTCCATCCACATCTTTGTCGGGATTGATGGCCAGAAGGGGGGGGATGGGATCCCAGCCGGGGGGCAGGGGCAGTTGGACGAGGATGCCATCCACCCGCTCGTCCTGATTGAGTTGGTCGATGGTGTCGAGCAAATGGGCAGGGGAGTCTTGGGCGGAAAAATGTCGGCCAAAAGAAGCAATGCCCAACCGCTCACAGGCCCGCTCTTTGCCGCGCACATAAGCCGCACTGGCGGGATCCTCTCCAACCCGCAACACCGCCAATCCCGGTGGCCGCCCCACCTGGGGTATCCAAGCTTGCACTTGGGCGGCCATCTCCGCTTGCAGACGGGCGGCTAAGGCTTTGCCATCGAGGATTTTTGCGGGCATGGGGGCGCAAGGATAAAGACAACCATCCAACGACCATCCATAGTGAAGCAGAATGGCAACAGCAGTGCAGGGGAAATGATCGGGTGGGATCCCTATGATTCGGGCAGGTCTTCTTCCTCTTGGCCCAATTGCTCGATGATGATCTCCACCTGCTGCCGCTTTTGCTCCAGGAAGTCCGCGCAGGTTTTCAGGGTTCGGGCGGCCTGTTGAAAGCGCTCCACCACCTCGGCCAGATCCAGCTCCCCCGACTCAATCTGGGCAATCAAAGTTTCCACTTCGGCAATGGCCGCTTCATAGCGCCACGGCTCCTCACGTTTGCGGCGGTTCATGGCTCTCCTCTACTCGTACCCACAGGCTTCCCGAGGCCAGTTGTATTATCAGGCGGGTTTGGGGGGGCAGTTGATGGGTGCGGATGAGGGATCCCTCTTCATTTCGCACCAGGGCATAGCCCCGTTTCAGAATGGCTTCAGGATCGAGAGCTTGTAGGCGATCTTGTAGGGCCTGTTGGTGCTGTTGGTGTTGCCGGAGGCGATGGCGCACGGCTTGGAGCAGGCGATGTTGGCGCTGGGTCAAGCGCTCCTGGGCCTGTTGCAACAGCCGCTCTGGATGCACGTAAGCCAGGTGGTGTTGGGCCTGCTGCAAACGCTGCTGGGCCCTTTCCAAAGCTTGGCGAGTGCGTTCGATCAACTTCTGGCGCAACTGGGATCCCTGGCGCTGCAATTCCCCCAGATCCGGCACGATCCGCTCGGCAGCTGCCGTTGGGGTATGGGCGGCGTAGTCGGCAGCGTAGTCAGCCAGGGTTTCATCCCGCTGGTGGCCAATCCCGGTGACCACCGGGATCCGACATTCGGCAATGGCTCGCACCACCCGCTCATCGTTAAAACAGGCCAAATCTTCGCTGGCTCCACCGCCCCGCGCCAGCAAAAGCACTTCGGCCCGCCCATCCCGCTCCACCCGTCGAATGGCCCGCACAATTGATTCCGGGGCCGCCTCCCCTTGCACTTGAGCTGGGGAGAACAGCACCCGTAGCCCGGGGTAGCGCTGGTTGAGGGTGCGCCGAATATCTCCCCAGCCGGCAGCGTGGGGGGAACTGACGACGGCAATGCACTGGGGATGAACAGGCAGAGGTCGTTGGTTATCGAACAAGCCCTCAGCACTGAGGCGGGCCTTGAGCTGTTGAAATCGCAACGCCAACAGCCCTTCCCCGGCAGGCAGCAATTGCCAGATGACGAGGCGATAATGGCTGCCGCCGCTATAGATGCCAAGTTGCCCAAGGGCGAGCACCTGTTGCCCCACTTCCGGCCAGAAGCTGAGCCTGGAAGTTTGGCCCTGCCAGACCACCCCCTTGAGAACGTCGCCGGTTTCCGGATCGGTCAGGGTCAAGAACAGGTGGCCATTGCGGTTGCGCTGGCAACTGGATACTTCCCCGCTCACCCACAGCCTGGCCAAGTAGGGATCCCCGGCCAGCAGCGATTTCAAATAACGGGACACTCCCCCCACCGAGAGCAGGGGAGCTTCATCCGTGAGCAAAAACTCCATCCCACTGCTGCGGGCGGCTAAAGTCACTTCTGAAGGGACAGGATCGCGCATCCAGGGTTCTCGAATAGCGATGGGACTTGTCGGGATCCCATCTAGAATAGGCGACAACCGGGCGAGAGAGGAGGTGAGCTGGCGGGTGACCTTCGCCCAGTGGCTGGGGCTAGGGGCGCTGTTGGGCCTGCTAGTTCTGCTTTGGCAGATCCGGCAGATCCTGCTGTTGGTGTTCGCGGCCATTGTGTTGGCAGTAGCATTGGATACCTTGGCCCAGATCCCACAGCGCTACGGCTTTCGGCGTGGCCCCTCAATTGTCATCACCAGTTTGACGGTTTTGGTGGCCGCGATCTTGGTGGGGCTAATCGTGGTGCCCCCCCTGGCGGAGCAGTTGCGGCGGCTGTTTACCGATGGGGTGCCCGCCGGGATCGTTCAGGCCCAGCGACTGTTCGAGAGCTTGATCCTCTCTTTGCCGACGGATATTGAGCTGCCGACGCTGCGGGAATTGGCCAATAGCTTGGTGCCCCAGGCCACCGAGTTGGTGCGACAGGTGCGCGACTTTTTCTCCCAGTCCTTCACTGCCTTTTTCGGCACCCTGCTCAACCTATTGTTTGTAATCATCCTCACCATTTTGTTGTTGGCGGATCCCCAAGCCTACAGTCGCGCTTTTGTCTCGGTTTTCCCGGCCTTTTACCGTCCCCGCATTCGCTACATCCTCAAGCGCTGTGAGCTGGCGCTGCGAGGGTGGCTGATGGGGATCCTGTTTACCAGCACCTTGGTGATGCTGCTGAGTGGGATCGGGCTGTGGATTTTGGGGGTGCCCCTGATCTTGGCCAATGCGGTGCTGGCGGGATTGTTCAACTTCATCCCCAATATCGGCCCCACCTTAAGCGTGGTAGCCCCCATGCTGGTAGCCCTCACGGATGCCCCTTGGAAGTCCTTGGCAGTGCTGGGACTGTATATCCTGATCCAGCAGTTGGAAAGCAGCGTCTTCACCCCGATCGTCATGTCCCGACAGGTGTCGCTCCTGCCCGCCCTAACCCTAGTAGCTCAAGTTACTTCAGCCTTTTTCTTTGGGGTGCTGGGCCTGTTCCTGGCCGTGCCTTTGGCGGCAATCCTGCAGGTGTGGATTCAGGAGGTGCTAATTCGGGATGTCCTGGATCCCTGGCAGGGATCCCGATTGCGGCCCTTGCTCAGGTTGGAAAGCAGAGAGAACGGGATCCAAAGCTCCACCCAGGCGGAAAACCAGGATCCCATTCCGCGACCGCAATCGGTGCGAGAAGGTTGAGGGGGCAATGCTCCTGGCTTGGCTCAACCCCATCAGCTTAGCCACACGACCGGCCCTTCCATTGGGCAGGAATCGACGTTCTCCCCACGGCTAGAGCCGGGGGATTCTTTCCCGTCGCTCCACGCTCCTCGCGCTTGACCGGTGTGAGAACGCGACAACTGGCAACTGCGCACCCAGGCAGAGGGGCATTGGGAGAACAGTGAGACCTACGGCCCGCTGCGCGAAGGGCATTCTGTCAACCAAGGACTCCGTCCCGCTATTGCTCACCTGGCAAGGCCGGACTGTGGAGTCCCGGCGGGAAAAGCCGCAACCCCTGCTGTCGCACCCGCCGCTCCTGGAAGGGAATGGGGGTCACGCGCGGCAAAGGCGTAGCCACAGGCTGGGGAGTTGAAGTGGGCACAGCTTGCGGAGAGGGCTCTGGGCTGGGCTCAGGCGTAAGCTCAGGTTCAGGAGTGGCCACCACGGGCGGTGGCGTTGGAACAGCCGGGATCCCCTCTGGTGTCGGACGGGGGCGGCCCAGTTGAAAGCGCGGCTGGCGACGAGGTGCAAGCGTGGGCGTCGCCTCTGGCGTTGGAGTCGGAGTGGGTGTGGGTGTGGGCGTCGGGCTGGGTGTTGGCGTCGGAGTAGGAGTGGGCGTGGGTGTCGGAGTTGGCGTTGGCGTCGGAGTAGGAGTGGGCGTGGGTGTCGGAGTTGGCGTTGGCGTCGGAGTAGGAGTGGGCGTGGGTGTCGGAGTTGGTGTTGGCGTCGGAGTTGGCGTTGGCGTCGGAGTAGGAGTGGGCGTGGGTTCCGGAGTCGGCGTGGGTGTGGGCTGGGGCTGGACGATGGCCAGGGCCTCTTCGGCTTTTAGCTCCCCCCGAACCAGCTTGGAGAGGGTGTCTTGGCCGCCAGGGGTGTAGGTGATCTCGCGGGCGGCGCTGTTGAACACATTGCGGATGGGATCCCCTTTGCTGTCCACCAGTTCCAGCACCATCACATTGCGACCGGGCCTGAAGCCCTTCAGATAAAAAGACTCCCAGCGATCCAGCAGGCCAGATTGGCCGTTGAGGGTGTAGCGGATCCGCCAGTCCCGTGGCAAGTCACTCAACAGGCTCTCCCGCACCGGGGCATTGGCCAGCCAGAAATCCACCAAGATTGGCTCGGCCCCGTAGCTGCCTGTGGGGTGGTTGTAGGTGAGCAGGGGCAGTTGCGGCTGTGGCACGTACTCTGGGGTGGGAGCTAGCACGTGGAAGCTAACCTGGGCATAGGCTTCAGAGTTTTTGAAGCTCTCGTGCCAGGGTTTGCCGGCAAACACCCGCAGAGTATGGGATCCCGGCTCCAAATCCTTGAAAACGAGGGGAGCATCGGCATCGTAATGGGCGATGTAGGGCCGGTTGTCCAGCACCACGTGCAGATGAGGGCCGAGACCCAATTGCGGATCTTTGAAAAGTGGGTACCCTTGCACCGCGAAGCGAACGGTTACCTGCCGCTCTGACAACACCTCACCTGGCTTGGGGCTGAGGATCTGAACTTGCGGGCGACAATACTGCAAATGGGCATCCAGCTTGGCAATCTCCGGGGGAACCGGCACGCGCTCTAGCTGGGGAAGCTGTTCCTGGGAGGGTTCAGGCGGGGATCCCCCACAAGAGGCCAAAACGAGGGCGGTCAACAGACAGATCCACCATCTCAACAACCCCCACCTTCTCAACCTGGCATTTCCCGCGTGTTCTTGCATGAGCCTTACATCCGAATGCTCTTTGTATCCTGCCGAGCCGCAGACAAGCCATCCCCACATTACCAGCATGTGTCCTTTGGGGAAGATCCCTTCCCCCGCCCTAGAATGGGATCAACTGGCCTGGCTCCAGCCGGGTCGGAGACACTTTTGAGGTCGTGTATGGCTCTGTTGGCGATAACAGCTCTTGCGGGCATGGATCTGGCCCAGTGGCAAGCTCTGCTCAACAATGTGGCGTTTGCCATTTGTTTGGGGGCCATGCTGTTTTACTGGGGTGGGGCAGCTTTTCCCCAGGTGCGGCTTCTAACCGAATTGGGCCTAGCGGGGATGATCGGGGCAAACTTGACGATGGCCGCCCTGTTGACGGCCCGCTGGATCGATGCAGGCTACTTCCCCTTGAGTAATCTGTACGAGTCTTTGTTTTTCCTGGCTTGGGGGATCACCGCTTTGCATTTGGTGGCCCTCTACTGGAGCCGCAGCCGCTGGGTGGGGGTCATGACCGCCCCAGTTGTAACCGGGATCGTAGCCTTTGCTGCCTTGGTGCTGCCGGAAGATATGCAGGTAGCCCAGCCCCTCGTGCCGGCTTTGCAATCCAACTGGCTGATGATGCACGTGACTGTGATGTTGCTGGCCTACGCGGCGCTGCTGGTGGGATCCCTTCTCTCCATCAGCTTTCTCATCGTCACCCGCGGTCAGGATGTCCATCTCAAGGGCAACTCCCTCGGCCTGCAATTTCGCCCTCCCCAACCCCAAACCCATCCCGAATGGGCGGAGGCCACCCTGCCCTCCCCTGCTTCGGAACTGGCCTATGCCGGCCTCCGCTCCCCCCGCCCTGCCCCCTCGTCGGCTGAGCTACCTCCCCAACCGGCCCCAGAAGGGATCCCCTGGCAACGGCTGAGCCTGGCAGAAATCTTGGACAACACCAGCTACCGGCTCATCGGGCTGGGCTTTCCCCTGCTCACCATCGGCATTATCGCCGGCGCCGTTTGGGCCAACGAAGCCTGGGGTACCTACTGGAGCTGGGATCCGAAAGAAACCTGGGCCTTGATTACCTGGTTGGTCTTTGCCGCCTATTTGCACGCCCGCATCACCAAAGGCTGGCAAGGCAGACGCCCCGCCCTCTTGGCCAGCTTAGGCTTTGGGGTGGTTTGGGTGTGTTATCTGGGGGTGAACTTTCTGGGCAAAGGCTTACACAGTTATGGCTGGTTTTTCTGAGGGAATTTTTCTCAAAAACCGGCCCGAGTTTATGGGTATTCTGGTGCTGGCAAGCCGTAGTGGATCCCTTCGAGGAGAAAAACGATGCGACTGTTCAACTACCTGATCTTGTTTTCAGCCCTCCTGGCCATTGCCCTCTTTGCCATGCAAAACGCCACCCCGGTCACGGTTACTTTTGCCCCCGGCGTCAGCGTTGAAAGCCCTCTGGTGATGGAACTTCTGGCATCTGCCGGGATTGGGGCCGCCCTCGCCTGGCTGTATAGCCTCTGGATGCGCGTACAGTTCAGCATCGAAGCCCGGGAAAAAAATCGGCAACTGCAGGAGAAGGAGGTCACCATCACCGAACTCAAGGAAATGGTGGTGGAGCTGGAAGCCAAAGTGAAGCAACTGCCCCCCAGCAAGCGCGCCGAACCCCAAGAAGACATCCAGGACGTAAAAGAAGTGGCCACCGAGGGATCCCCTGCCTAGAATCTCCAGGTTGACCCACAGGCCGTTGAGGTAGAATTGAACTTCTACTTGCCCCTCTCCCTAGCTCATACTTCCTATGCAGGTTATCCAAGAAAAACGCCCTGGCAGCCGGGTTGGCCTCAAAATCGTGGTAGAAGCCGACCGGGTGAAGCGCTCCTACGAAAAAACCTTGCGTCAACTGGAGCAGAATATCCAAATTCCGGGATTCCGCAAGGGCAAGGCCCCCCGCAATCTTGTTGTGCGTCAGGTGGGCCGCGAGCGCATCCTGGCCAGTGCTGTCGATGACCTAATCAACGAGGCCATTCAACAGGCTTTCAAGGAAGCTCAGCTCACTCCCATTAGCCGGTTCGAGCTGGATGATGAGGTGGGTCAGCTCTTGGCTCAGTTCAACCCCGAAGCAGACTTCAGCTTCTCAGGATATGTTGAGGTGTACCCCGAAGCCCGCGTTGGCCAATACAAAGGGCTGACCGTTACGGCAACCCGTGTTGACGTCAAGCCTGAACAAATTGACCAGCTCATCGACCGATGGCGGGATCAGCGGGCCACCCTCTTGCCGGTAGAAGATCGGCCTGCTCAGTTGGGGGATGTGGTGGTGATCGATTTTGCAGCCCGCGATGCAGAAGGCAATCCCCTCGACGAGATGACCACCCAGGACTTCCAGCTGGAACTCAAGGAAGACAACTTCATCCCCGGTTTTGTGGCGGGCATCGTGGGCATGCAGCTCGACGAAACCAAGGAGATCGCAGCCACCTTCCCCGACGACTACTTCAGAGAAGAGGTGGCCGGGAAAACGGTTACCTTCATCGTCTCCCTGAAGGAGATCAAGGCCAAAGAGCTGCCCGAATTGGATGATGCCTTTGTGCAAGAGATCAGCAGCTTTCAAACAGTGGCCGAACTGCGGGAGCACTTGCAAAAGCGCCTTGAACAGGATGCCCTGACACAATCTGAGGAGAACCTCGAAACCGCCATCCTCAACGCCATCCTGGAAACCACCGAGGTGGATCTGCCCGAGACCCTAGTCGAGCAGGAAACGACGCAACTGCTATCCCAAAGCCTTCACTCGCTGCAACAGCAGCAAGGGGTCACGCCAGGCGAGATCCGCAAGCTCCTGTCCCAACTGCCGCCTGAAACCCTCAACCAGTTGATGGAGCGCCACCGACCCGAAGCCATCAACCGGCTGCGGCGCACCTTGGCCCTGAGTGCCATCGTTCGGCAAGAGCAAATTGCCGTAGGTTCCACGGAGTTGGACGTGGAGGTGGAAGAGGTGATGGCGGCCTATGCCCAGCAAGGCCAAAAGCTGGATCGGGAACGAGTACGCCGAGTACGCCAAGCCGTCTATGAAAGCTTGCTGACCAACAAGGTGATGGCTTGGCTGAAGTCTCAGACCACGGTCAACTGGGTCGATAGCGAGGGGAATCCAACCCAGGCGCCCACTTCTTTGGCAGGCTCGGAGGAGAAGGTTGAAGTGCCAGAGGCCGAGTTTGAGGCCGATGGGCCAGAAGCAGAGGTATCTGGGATCCCTGAGGCAATTGAATCCTCATCAGAGACGGCTACGGGGGCGGAAACGGATGGAGAAGCTGCAGCTGCGGAAGCCGAGCCAGCTACAGAAAAGGCTGTAGAAGCATCCCCTGCTGAAACCGTCTCAGCCTCTGCGGCAGAGGCAACGCTCCCAGTTGAGGAGAAAGCGGCAGAGACCGCTACAGAGATCCCGGCAGCAGAAAAGCCCAAGCCGAGCAAAAAGGACAAAAAAGGCAAGTGAATGCGCTGGGGATTTTCTGGCTGAGGGCATTTCCTTCAAAAGCAAGGGGGCGCAGCCCCTAGTGTTCCAAGTCACAAAAAATAGATATCTACCACTGCTGGCAGTGGCAAAGGGGAGCGTTTAGGGTTTATCCTATTCGCAACATCTGCAAGAGGGCAGGCTGCCATGAAGGGATTTGCGCGCGTACTTGGGGCTTGGGGGATCCTCACCCTGATCGCCGGGATCTCGCCCGGCAGCGCTGTGGGCCAATCGGCCTTGCCTCCTGTGCCCATCATGCCCTCGGATCCCCAAGGTTCGTTTCCCGATCCAGGGATCCCGGCAGCCCCTTCCCCTCCCCGTGAGCCGGTCGGGCTGGATCTCCGCCATCTGGTGGGATTGTTCATCAACGAGTCCTTGGGTGCAGGCAACCAAGCTGCCGCAGTCAGTTACAACGACCTTTACACCCGCCTGTTGGCCCGAAGCTACGGGGATCCCCGCCCCCCCATTGAGGTGGAGTACGAGTTCATTCAAGAGATCCTGCGGGAGTATGGGGATCCCGCCGATCGTTTCTGGGATCCGCAAGCTTTCAAGGACTTGCTCAACCGTCCCCGTCCTCCCGTACAAGCCCGCGGGATCGGCCCGCGCCAGGTTTATTTGGCAGTGCCGGATCTCACCCCGGCCACAGCTCAGCAGATCCGCCAAACCCTCTACACCCAAGACTACAGCCAGGGCATTGTCCTCGACCTGCGCGGCTCGGTGGGCTACGACCCCCAAGTGGTAGCAGATGTGGCGCGCCTGTTTTTGCCCCGCTCCGTCCAGCCGCTGCTGATTACCGAAGACCGATTCCGGCAGCCCACCCTCTGGAACAGCGAAAATCTGCCCATTGCCGCCGGGATCCCGTTGGCCGTTCTGGTGGATGGCAACACCCGCCAGGGGGCCACCCTCCTGGCTGCCCAGTTGGGAGCCAGCGGCAGCACCCTTATCTTGGGACAGCCCACCCAAGGCAGCGAGCGACAGACCCGCTTCTTTGCCCTTCCCTCCGGCGCGGCGGTGGAACTGGCCGTGGCCACCTGGAAAACAGGGGATGGTCGCTCTTTGGAGCGGGGTCTGGTGCCTTTGCAGACCGTGGAAGGAGATGACAATGCTTGGCTGAATGCCGGCCTGCAAGCGCTGGCCTTGCCCCCCCGGCGACCCACCCTGCCCCCACGGCCTACCGTGCTGGTGCAAGAGGGCCGAGTCGGTCGCTTTGAGCTGGGCATGGATACCCGCAACGTCGATACCCACCTGCTGGGCAATGTCGATCAGATCCCAGCGGCCTCTGGAGCCAATGTGTTTCAGCCCAACAGCGACTTGAAGATCTTTTACCTACAAGACTACATCCTCTTCACCTACCGTCATCCGGGCATTGTGGATAGCTTTTTCGCCAACCGCATCTACACCACCCACCCGGAAGCCATGACCGGCGAAGGGATCCGCATCGGCTCCACCTATTCGGAAGTGATCGCCGTTTACGGCGGGCCCGGCGGGAACGGCTACAACGAGGTGGTACCCTATCCCAAGGGAAGCCGAGAATATCTGCGCGACGACCGCTACTACGTCAACTACGATGCCCTGGGCCTGGCCTTTGCCTTTGAGGTGGGATCCAACCAGGTCACGGCCATTGGCCTGTTCAAGCCGGGGAGCTGAAGGCGAGGGCAACTGGGGAATCTCTGTTGGCTTGCCAGAGGGTTCGGGGATCCCGCCCATCTCCACGTTGTCCCCTGCCGGAGAAAAGTTAATCGATTGTTAATCTTTTTGTCCTGATCTCTCAACATCGCCCGGAGCGATGCGGTAGATTAGTGCAGCAACCCCCGCAAAGGGGATTTTTTGTGCCATCTACGGACTGTAGGAGAAGCTCTTGGCAAACGTCGTGGTTGTCGGTGCCCAGTGGGGCGATGAAGGAAAAGGGAAGATCACCGACCTCCTCAGTGAAAAGGCCCATGTGGTCGTCCGCTATCAAGGTGGGGTGAATGCAGGGCATACCCTGGTGGTGGGGGGCCAAACCTTCAAGCTACACTTGATCCCCTCTGGCATTCTCTACCCCGACAAACGCTGCATCATCGCCAGCGGCACGGTGATCGATCCCGAGGTTCTGCTGGCCGAGATCGACCAACTGCATCAATTGGGCATTTCCACCGACAACCTGTTCATTGCCGAAACGGCCCACGTCACCCTGCCCTACCACCGGGTCATTGACATCGCAGAAGAGGAGCGGCGTGGCATTTACCGGCTGGGCACCACCGGCCGGGGCATTGGCCCCACCTATGCCGACAAGGCCGAGCGCATGGGCATTCGCGTCGTGGACTTGATGTACCCTGACCAGCTGCGGGAGCGCCTCAGTTGGGCCATTCCCTACAAAAATGTCTTGCTGGAAAAGATCTATAACTTGCCGCCCTTGGATCCCGAGCCAATTATCGAGCAATACCTGGCCTATGCCGAGCGGCTGCGCCCCTATGTTACCGATGCTGCTCTGCTTCTCACCCAAGCCATCGAAGATCGGGAGAACATCCTGTTTGAAGGGGCTCAAGGCACCCTGTTGGATCTCGACTACGGCACCTACCCCTACGTCACCTCCTCCCATCCCATTGCCGGTGGCGCTTGTATTGGCGCTGGGATCGGCCCCACCAGCATTGACCGGGTGATCGGGGTGGCCAAAGCCTACACCACCCGCGTTGGCGAAGGCCCTTTCCCCACCGAGCTCAAAGATGAGATCGGGGCGTACCTGGGGGCAACCGGTGCTGAATTTGGCACCACCACAGGGCGACAACGGCGCTGCGGCTGGTTTGACGGGGTAATTGGGCGCTACGCGGTGCGAATCAATGGCCTAGACTGCCTGGCCATCACCAAACTGGATGTGCTGGATGGCTTGGATGAGATCAAGGTGTGCGTGGCCTACGAGTACCAGGGGCGGGAAATTCGTCACTTTCCCAGCGATGCCCGGGTTTTCGCCCAGTGCAAACCCATCTACGAAACCCTGCCGGGCTGGAAATGTTCCACCAAAGATTGCCGCTCCATCCAAGACTTGCCCCCCGAAGCCCATGATTACCTGAAGTTTTTGGCACAGTTGATGCAGGTGCCGATTGCCATTGTTTCTCTGGGGGCCAGCCGCGACCAGACGATTATCGTCGAGGATCCCATCCACGGCCCCAAGCGGGCCCTTCTCTACCCCAATGGTGGCAAGCGCGCCCACGCCCTCATGCCCGACTGAGTGGGCTCAAGAACAATTGGGAACAAGGGCAATCATTAACAATGTAGTGATCAAATGCTCAGTAATGATCAATGTGAGTTAAGTTATGGTCATTTCAGGTTAGGGTGAAACGCCTAAGCTACGGAGAAAAGCCTTCCGGCCCTGTGCGTTCAACGTCTTAGGTGTGGATGCAGTGTCCTAGTTTATAGTCATTTAAGAGGGAATAAAACTGTTCCGTTGTCTTGCTTCCCAGCTCCTCACTGCCGAGCGAATAGGAAGCGTCTTAATCTAACTTGAAATGACTCTAATGGTTTGAGAAAAACAATATTGCCGCAGTTGGGCCAGTTCTACCTCACTGAGATCTTGCCACTGGCCAGGAGCAAGCCCCGCCAGAGAGAGGGGCCCCAGTCCAACCCGAACCAACCGCAAAGTTGGGATCCCAACGGCGGCAGTCATGCGGCGCACCTGGCGATTGCGACCCTCCCGCAGCGTCAGTTCCAGCCAGGTGGTGGGGATGGAGCGGCGAAAGCGGATGGGGGGATCCCGTGGCGGCAGGGTGGGTTCCTCAGCCAAGACCTTAACCTGGGCCGGGCGCGTTTTTCGCCCTTGGATGATCAGCCCCTGTTGCAACTGTTGCAGGGCTTCGGGGGTGGGGATCCCTTCCACCTGAACCCAGTAGGTGCGCTCATGGCCGAACTTGGGGTCGATCAAGCGGGCATTGAGGCGACCATCATCGGTCAGCAGGAGCAGCCCTTCGCTGTCGCGATCCAACCGCCCCACCGGATAAACTTTGGGCACCGGAATAAAAGACTTGAGGGTAGGCCGTCCCGCTTGGTCGGTGAATTGGGTGAGCACGCCATAGGGTTTGTAAAACTTGAGATAGCGCATGACACACAAAATGACAAAACTGGTGAACCCAATCTTTCCAATCTTTAAGATTTGGCAGAAAGATTTGGCAGAGCGGCTTCAACGGTAAGATCAAGCCTTAAGGAGCAACATCCCTCCACCGCCAGCAGCGTTTGACGGAGCTCACCCCATGACCATAGACAACAATTTACTTTGGGTTTTGATTGGAACAGCGGGGCTCTCTCTCCTCAGCCTGGTGTACGTGCTGGTGGACGAGGGCAACAAACGCCGCCGCTACGAACGGCAAAAGGAAGAAAAAGAAGAAAGAGAAGCTGCTCAACCACCTGCGGTCGTTCCTGAAGAAGAAGCCGGGATCCCAGCTGCACCTCCTCCTTCTGCTCCTGAACCTGTTGCTGCTCAGCCCGCTTCAGCGCCACACACTGCTGACGGGTTCCCAGAAGCGTCGCGTAGCGATGACGAGGAGCCAGAAACCTCCCCGGAAGCGGTTCGCGCCAGAAGGACAGAGTCCTTGCCCAGCCCTGAGGACTCTGCTCTCCCCAAGGAGCCGGATGCAGGGCCTGACCCCGCAGAGGAAATGCCGAAAGATACCCCATAACAGTTTTTTTCGGTTCTGGGGATAGATGGGATCCCCATCCCGCAAGAGGGGAGCTTCATGCCCTCATCAGGGTTTGCTCTCCGTAGCGCAGCATCATCTCCAAAGCCGCGAGACGGTTGCCCCAAACTTGAACTCGATAGGGGTTGCGCAGAGATTCCAGCCGCATCCAAGTGGCAAGATTGGTTTTCAAGTTGCCCAGTTGCTGACGGGCTTGTTCCAGGGCTTCCGGGGTGGGATCCGCTGCCAAGGCCGCCAGGGATCCCTGCACCCGCTCTATTTGCTCCATCCATTGGCTGTGCTCCCACAACCCCAACCGTTTCTGCTCGAGCAAAAACATCCACTCCTGCCGCAGCGCCTGGAAGCGATCCCGAACAGCCCCAAAGGGATCCCGATAGGGAATGCGAGTCGAGGCAATGGCGGAGGACCTGAGGATGGCTTCCAGCTCTGGGGTAAGCTGCCGCACCGAGAATAAAGCAAACCCCCCGGTGGGCAAATCCCGCACCACCTGCAGTTGATCCAAGAACTCGACGGGCGGCAAGTTCAACAAATTAAGGCTGGGGACGAAGAGGGTGGAGAAGCGGCTGACAATTTCCAAATTGGGCTGCACCAGTTGCGCCAAACGCCGTGTATTGCCCGCATAGGTGAGGGGGATCAACAGATCCAGCTCCCCTGCCTGGATCCACTCTTCCCAGTTCTGCTGCAGCCTTTGCAGGCGCTCCTGCTTGGGCAGAGCATAGACAGCTGCCGAGAGGATCACGCGCGGGTTGAGGGAGCGGGCGGTGCGGGCAATGGCCTCCACCACCTCGTTCACCTGCTGGGTGCGGTAGCGGGTCCACAACTGCCAGAGGGAGCGATCCCTCAAGGGATCCAACTCCAGCGGATCGACGCCGGACAACTGCTGAAACCCCTGACGAGCGGCCCGACCGAAGCCAAACACCTGGCGGCTGGCAGCGTTTTGGAAGGGATAGCGGATGTAGTCCAGGTGGATTCCGTCTACCTGGTAGTCTTGCACTAGCTCGCGGGTAAGAGCCAGGAGATAGCTGCGCACCTGCGGATTGGCTGGGTCTAGCCAGGTTTCCGGCTGCCCGCGCGGGAACAGACGGCCACGATTGTCCAGATTGGCCCAATCGGGGTGAGCCGTCAGCACCGGGCCGATGTAGTCTTGGGGCAAGTTGATCTCCGGCAGCAGATTGTGGCGGGTGTTGCCCACCGCAAGAGTCCAAATCCAAGCGTGCAATTCGAGGCCCCGCTCATGAGCCAAGCGCACCGCCGCCCGCAAGGGATCCCAGCCACGGGTGAGGGGGTTCTGTTGGGGGGCGACGCGGCTGGGATGAATGGCAAAGCCAGCATTCATCGTCTCGAAAAAGACGGTGTTGAGGCCAGCCTGAGCCAGGCGATCGAAAATCTGAGCCAGCCCTGCCTCAGAGCCTGCCTCGACAATGGTGCTCCGATCCAGCCAAATGGCCCGTACCTCAGACAAAGCCGTCAACCGATCCACCGGGTAGTGGGCCCACAGATCCGCCCGTGCCTGTTCAAAAGCCTGCCGCGCCTGCTCGTATTGCCCTGCCTCCACCCAGGCCGGTAGCTGTTGCAACACGCTGCGGGCTTGCTCCAAAATGGGCTTGTACTCGGCTGCTTCTACCCCCCCTTGAGTGGCCCGAGCCAGCAACAGGGATCCCTCTACCCGACCCAGCAAGCTCCCCAGCTCTTGGCGCATGGCCAGCAACTCCAGGGTGTTGATGGTGCTCCGCACCGCTGGCAAAGGGGATGGGGTGGCAGCAGCCTGTCTGAGGGCAGCGAAACGGCCTTGGGCCCGGCGCAGAGCCGCTTGCAACCACTCCCGATCCAACTGCGCCGTCTCCTCGGGAAACTCCCCCCAACGCCAACCCAGGTACACACTCTGGCGGCTGGCAATCACCGCATAGGCATTGTCCCCCATGTCCACCTCTTCCCAGACGGCCACCAGACGACTTTCCGGGCCGGTGGGCAAGAGGGCTCCCCCGGCAACCACAAAGTGCTCCGCACCGCTGGCGCGATCGGCCGCCTGAACGCTGCGGGCCCATGCTTCAGCAAACTCTGTCAGGCGCACCGTACTGGCCAGAGGAATATCTCCGCTCCAGTAGGCGCCAATCAGGCTGCGTAAGGGATCCCGTGCCTCAGCAGGGATTTCCAGCGGGCCGCTGACGATCAACTGACCCCCTTCCTGTTGCATCCATTCGGCGAGAGCATGGGCTTGAGCAACGGTTAGGCGATTCACGTTTGGCAAAAAGACTGTGCTGCGCCCCCGCAAACCTGCTGGCTCGATCCCGTCGATCACCTGGTAGCTGAGGCCGCTCTGCTGCAGTTGCCGCTCGATATTGGCCCAGTTCTGCCCTGGCAAGCGTACCACCGTCAGAAGGTGCTCCGCACCGTGGACAGCGCTTTGGCCGTGGGCAACCGGGGATCCCGTCCAAACCAGCAGACCCACCCAGAGGAAACCCAGACAAACTGCCAGGGGCTTGAAGGATCTTAAGATGAAGCCCCAGAAACGATCCCTCACCATCCCAGACCAGCCTGCTTGAGGACTCCGTCCCGCCAAAGGACTGGGGAACCGAACCGCCAACAGCATTGGATCTCCTTTCTTTGAAGACCATCCGTCAGGAGCGCGGATATGAACCTGCACCCGCCCAGACCATTCAACATTATTCAATTCAACAATGATGTTGGTGAGGATCCCTGCCAGTGGAAGGGGGAAATCCCCAGGCGGCGCTAGGGCAGGCGAGGGATCCCGTTGCTTGTCCAGCTTGAGAAATAGGGCTTATTTTGGAGTGTGACATACTCCCGCACTCATGCTGACGCAAAGCGCTCCGCGCCGCTAACGCGAAAAGGACATTTCCTGCGCTTGAGGACTACGTCCCGCTGACGCGAAAAGAACGGGATGCCCCACCGCCCTGTGCTTGATGTTGATGGCCGCATGGTGGTCGCGCTCTAGTTCTAGCCCACAATGGGAACAAGAATGCCACCTGTCTTGAACCGCCTTCGGTACTCTTTGACCGCACCGAGAGCAGTTTTGACTGCTGCCGTTGGGATTCACTGCAATCGCCCTCAGCCCAGCTCTTTCAGCCTTGACTGCCAGCATTTGCAGAAATTGTCCCCACCCAGCATCATAGGTGGATTTTGCTAGCTTCGTCCTCGCAATACCTTTGATATTCAGGGCTTCGTACCCAATATGCTTGCCCTTGCTTACCAGCCAGTTCGCTGTTTTGTCATGAAAATCTTTGCGCTGAGATAGTGGTTAGTGGATAGTCACTATTCACTATCCACTGGTCACTATCCACTAGTCACTAGCCATAGGCGGTTTGACCCCTTCTTCTCGCGAGACAAGGCTCGCTGCAACCTCTTGAGCCTGAGCTCTGCCTTGCGATAGTACTGGGGAACTGGAACAGACTCCCCCGCGTCGGTCACCAAAAAGGAGTCCAGTCCCACGTCGATCCCTGTAGTGTTTTCCAGCGTTGCAGACTCAGGAGTAAACTCAGGGACGGACGAATCTTGCAGGCTCAAGGTCACATACCACCCGTCTGCCTTGCGGCTGATGGCAGCGGTCTTAATCACAAAGCCCTCAGGCAAAGGACGGTGCTGAATTATGCGAACAGCACCGATTTTGGGCAGATGGATAAACTGCCCGCAAATGCAGTCCTGTTGCATCTGGGGGAAAGTGAAGGAGCGATACCGCCCAACTCCCTTGAATCTGGGTTTCCCTGCCCGCTTGCCGTTACCGTCCCCCTTCAGCCAGCGGTCGAATGCTTTGTGCACTCACTCTATGCAGTTCTGGAGGACTTGCGAATGGATGGCTCTGTACTGCGGAAACAGGGCTTTCGTCTTCACCAAGTCCCGTTTTTGGGAGTAGAAACCGGGATTGTCTTTCAGCTCAGGCAAATGACAGACTAGGGGACAAGCATTGATATCACAGCGATTGTGTTCCCACCACGCAAAGCGCTCTGCCAAGCGATAGTTATAGTGCTTCCGCAACAACTCTAGCTATTGTTCCATTAGAGCAACTTGGCTAGAGGTAGGGCGTAAGCGATATTGATAGGCAGTTCTCATGATGAGTTTATAAAAGTTCTCATGATGAGCGTATAAAATCCTGCTACGCCGGTCATAGCACCAGTAAGGACAAAGCATCGTGTCCTTGCCTCTCATCCCGACCCTCACCCTGGATAGTGGTGAGTGGATAGTGACTAGCCACTAGTCACTAACAGAGGGTGGGGCTTCCCGGCGGTCTAGCTAACTGCGACCAGGGCTTGATTAGCGCTCCTCCGCCAACCGCACCTGTACCGACTGGCCGTGGGCGGGCAACCCTTCCGCTTGTGTGAGAGCCTGAATGGCGCTGGCCACCTCCCGCAAAGCCGCTGAGCTGTATTGAATCAGACTGGAATGCTTTAGGAAAGTTTCCACCCCCAAAGCCGAGGCATAGCGGGCCGCACCGGCGGTGGGCAAGGTATGGTTGGGGCCAGCCAGGTAATCTCCTACCGCCTCCGGAGTATGGTGGCCCAAGAAAATGGCCCCCGCATGGCGAATGGGATCCAGCAAAGCCCAGGGATCTGCCACCTGCAGTTCCAAATGTTCTGGCGCAAACAGGTTGGACAAGGCCACCGCCGTTGACAGATCCGGCACCACCGCAATCAGACCGTAGTTCACCACCGACTTTTCCACCATCAGACGGTTGGGATGGGCCTCCATCTGGGTGGCCACCGCCTGCTGCACCTGCTGGGCCAGCTGGAGATCGGTGGTCAGAAGGATGGCCGCCGCCAAGGGATCGTGCTCGGCTTGGGCCAGCAAATCGGCAGCCACATAAAGGGGGTTGGCGCTCTCGTCGGCGATGATCAACACCTCCGATGGCCCGGCCAGCGAGTCGATCCCCACCGTGCCGTACACCAGCTTTTTGGCCAACGTTACGTAGATGTTGCCGGGGCCGGTGATCACGTCCACCTTGGGGATGGTCTCGGTGCCGTAGGCCAAAGCCCCTATTGCCTGAGCCCCTCCAACGCGATAGATGGTGTGGATGCCTACTTCTTGGGCGGCCACCAAAATGGCCGGGCTAATCCCCTTGCCCCCCGAGCCGTCGGATCCCGGTGGCGTCACCATCACAATCTCGGGCACCCCCGCCACCTGGGCCGGGATGGCGTTCATCAACACCGTGCTGGGATAGGCGGCTCGCCCTCCCGGAATGTAGAGGCCGGCGCGATCCACAGGGCGGTATTGCTTGCCCAAAACGATCTCAGGGCCGGGAAAGCTCACCCAACTGCTGGGCACCCGCTGCCGGTGAAAAGCCTCAATGCGCTGCTTGGCCAGCCGTAAGGCTGAAAGCAATTGCGGAGACACCGCCTGGTAAGCCGCCTCCAGCTCGGCCCCAGACACCTTCAGTTCGGCAACGCTCAGCTCCACCTGGTCAAACTCAGCCGTATAGGCCAGCAGGGCACGATCCCCCTGACGGCGTACCGCTTGCAGGATCTCCCGCACAGTTGCTTCACGGTGCAGGTTCTGGTCAGCCTGAGTGCGCTCCGAGATCCGTCTAAGCTCGGCTTCAGCCTCGGCTAGCTGGGTGACGATTCTCAGCATGGCAACTCCTTCGCATAGCGCGCCGTAACCCCATACTAACGAGGGATCCGGCGGCATCGCGGTAGCAAATGCAGATCTTCGGCTGCACCGGTTTCGGCGACAAGAGGAAACATCTCCAAGCAGGGATTCCGTCTGCACCTGGCGCGATCCGGGTTGATCATGGTCATAGCTTAGCCTGGATTTTCCTCGACCAAGAGCCGGGTAGAGTTCGCCGATAGCCCTACTTAGGAAAAAGCCTGCCCCTTTTTCATAGGCCCAGTTCTGTCGATTTGATCAAGTTGCGAAAATCGTGGATTACCTCCTCACAGCGACGGAAAAAAGCCAGCACCCAATCCCGTAGCACCCTTTGCTGAGATTCGTCCAGTTCCTTGAGGGATCCCCGGTAGTGGATCTGGCCACTGCGCTCGATCTCGAACTGGTTCAGCCATTCTGCTTTGGATCCCTGGCGTTCCACCACTTCCTGCCGTGCTGCCTTCCAATAGTTGACGATCACCGCCTTGCCCAAATAGCCGGTTGTAATCTGGCAGAGACGGTTCAGAGATTGCACGAAGACATCCATCTCCATGCGCGGGCCCGCCGCAGGGGCAGAACTGGGCTGGGTAGCGTTCCGGCCTGCCTCCGCCTGGCTGGTCAATAGGCGAAAGGTGGCCAAGCCCTTTGGCGTATCCTGCTGCAGCTCGGCTCGCAGGCGGTTCACGGCCAAGGTGTAAACAGGCATCACCAGCTCGTCATTCACCGCCACCAGCAGCGCCCATTCCGGCCCAAGGGGGTAAACGAAAACCCGCTGCTCGGCAAACTGAAAGTCAAAATAGTCAAGTCCTGGGGGCATGGTCTGCAAAACTTGAAACAGCCCTTCGGTAAGGGCTTGCTGCTGTCGGCTATCCAAATCCTGAAAAGAGCGGTAGAAAAAAGGGCGACCTGTCCGACTCAAGAGCGCCACCCCCATCACCCCGCGGATGGACAAAAAACTGTCGAGCGTTTCCTTCTCCATGCCCACTCAACTTGGGTAACACTCTTATCCTGACTTAGATTGCCCGAGGGTGGGCGAGCACAACCAACCGAGAGCTGGATGCTCGATGTTTGGGATTGATGTTTGGGATTTAGGAAATGCACCGGGACAAAAACGCCTCGATCCGTCCCACCGCCTCCTCCAGACGGGATCCCTCGACCACCAAAGCAAAGCGGACATAGCCTTCCCCACTGGGGCCAAAGCCAGAACCCGGAGACAGGGCAACCCCTGTGGCTCTCACCAAGTCCAAACAAAACTGGGCAGAAGAGCCGCGATAAAACTCCGGCAAAGGCGCCCACAGATACATGGTGGCCTCCGGCAAAGGCACAGGCCAACCGATGCGGTGTAGAGCCGCCACGGCTATATCCCGTCGCTCTCGGTACACCTGCCGCCAGCGCTCCAAAAAACTATCGGGAACTGCCAAAGCCGCTGCTGCCCCCCGCAGAATGCCCTGGTACTGATGGAAGTCGATGGTGGATTTCACCCATCGCAGGGCTCGGATCAGCTCTCGGCTGCCAATGGCGTAGGCCACCCGGAACCCTCCCATGTGATAGGACTTGGAAAGAGAAAAAAACTCGATGGTGCGGGTTTTATCGGGATCCGCCTGCAGCGCGGAAGGGGCCACCTGGCCGTCGAAGCGCCAGTCCACATAGGGAAAATCGTGGGCCAGAACGATGTCGTACTGCTGACAAAACTGCAGGGTTTCTTGCCAAAACTCCGGGGCGACGGTGGCAGTGGTGGGGTTGTGGGGGTAGTTCAACACCAGCAGCCGCGCCTGCCGGCAGATCGCTGCCGGGATCCGATCCCAGCGGGGCAAGAAGCGGTTTTCCGCCCGCAGGGGCAGGTAGTAGGGGATCCCGCCCGCCAGATGGATCCCGCCCACGTGAGAGGGATAGGCCGGATCCGCAACCAAAGCAACATCGCCGGGGTTGAGCAGGGCCAGGGGCAAGAGGGCCGTTCCCTGCTGGGATCCGATCAACGGCAGCACCTCTGTTTCCGGATCGATCTCCAGGCCGAACTTGCCCCTGTACCACTTGGCGCAGGCAGACCGAAAGTCCGCCGTGTCGTGAAACAGCGTGTAGCCATAGGTAGAGGGATCCGACAGAGCCGATTGGATGGCCGCCAAGGAGTCTGAAGGTGGGGGCAGATCGGAGGATCCCAGAGACAGATCGATCACATCCAGGCCAGAGCGACGAGCCTCTCGCTTGGCTCGATCCATTTGGTCAAACACATTGCCGCCGAGGGGCTGAAGTCGCTGGGCGAGGGGAATCGACATGCAACAACTCTTGCAAAGCAGGGGGGTCTATCCTAGCTTGAGGATCCCCTCAGGGATTGTCGCCAGAAGTGGGGGAAGAAGGTGAGGTTGGACGCGTGCTGGCCGCCGGCCCCCGGTCGAAAATCTCGATGTGCCACTGTCCTTGGCCGTTGCTCTCAAAAGCGATAAACCGGCCATCGCCGCTGATGGTGGGGTTGCGCACATCTCCTGGCACCCGGCTGCTGATGTTTTCTATCCTGCGGGTTTCGCGGTCGTAGAGAAAAATCTCAGACTTGCCCAGAGCATTGGAGACATAGACGATGTAGCGACCATCGGCGCTGATGTCGGGCGAGGTGGCCGCCACGTCGCTGGAGTTGAGGCCGGGCAGATCCACCAAGCGACGTTCCACCGTGTCGTAGAGAAAAATATCCTGGCTGCCGCTGCGGGCCGAGGAAAACACCAGGTAGCGGCCATCTCCGTTGAAAGCAGGCTCCCCATCGGGGAAGATGCTGTTGAGGCCACTGTTGGTCAGGCTGGGACGCGGGGTGCGAAAACCTGCGGGGCTGCAGCCCAACAGCACCAAGCTCAATCCGGCCAGGCCCAGCTTTCTCGCCCACCGGGCCGCGCCAAACAGGATCCGGCCATTGGTCAGCATGGCATCGCCTCTCCAACCCACTTTTCCCATCATACCCAGTTGACAAACTCGGCTCCGGCTAGGGCTCCACCTTGACACCCTTCCAGAAGGCCACATAGCCCCGGATGTTGGCCGCAGCGGGTTTGGGATCCGGGTAGTACCAGGCGGCATCTTTGTTCTCCTGGCCGTTGACCACGAGGGTGTAGTAGCTGGCCTCCCCCTTCCAGGGGCAGGTGGTGTGGGTAGAGCTGGGCTGGAAGTATTCCCGGCGCAGAGATTCCGGCGGAAAATAGATGTTGCCTTCTACGGTTTCGTAGCGGTCTGTCTCCGCCACCACTACCCCATTCCAGATAGCCCTGGGCATGGAAAACCTCCTCTTGCCAAGTTTTGGATATCGGATTTTTGAGTTGCGGATCCCGGCGGCTGAGGCCGCCTTGCTTTGAGCTTAACTCTTCCCTTCCTCTTATGATCGTCTTGTATTGTCCCTTGTATTGTCCGATGAGAAGCTCTCTGTCCGGTGGGGAAGCCTGCCGATCCCGAGAGCAAAGTGGAGTCTTTTAAGGGCTGCTTCCTACCGCTATTGAGCGCTACGGCTATGGCTCGCCGCAACACCCTACAAGATGACCTCAACTACCAACAAGCCAAGCGCAGCCTGCGCCAGTGGGTGGCCCAACTGGATCTGCGCCCCCAAGAGGTCGCGGGCTTAGAAGGGGAGTTGGAGAGCTTGCAAGCGCTCTTGGACAAGCTGGAAACCGAGGTCATCCACATCGCCGCCTTTGGTCTGGTGGGGCGAGGCAAGTCTTCCCTGCTCAATGCCCTGCTGGGCGAGCCAGTCTTTGAGACGGGGCCCACCCATGGCATCACCCGTACCCAGCAAGCGGCAACTTGGAACATCAGCTGGGAAACCCGCCCCCAGTCCTCCTTCTCTGGCACATCCCTGCAGGGATCCCGCCTCCCCCCTTCCTCGGTGCAGTCGGTACAGGTCGCCCATTGGCAGGGATCCCGTCTGGAGCTGATCGACACTCCCGGCCTGGATGAAGTAGACGGCGAAGAGCGGGCGCGGCTGGCCCGAGAAGTGGCGCAGCGGGCGGATTTGATCCTGTTTGTCGTCTGCGGGGATCTGACGCGGGTGGAGTTTGAGGCCCTGGCCACCCTGCGGGAGGCGGGCAAGCCTATGCTGCTGGTGTTCAACAAGATCGACCAGTACCCAGAGGCAGATCGCCAGGCCATTTACGACAAGATCCGCAACGAACGGGTGCGGCAGCTCCTTTCTCCCAACGAGATCGTCATGGTGGCGGCCTCCCCTCGCGTGCCCCGCCTGGTACAAAGGCCGGATGGGAGCTTTGCTGCCCAAATGGAAGTGGGATCCCCGCAGGTGGATGAGCTGCGCCTGAAAATCCTGGAAGTCCTGCATCGGGAGGGGCGTTCGCTGCTGGCCTTGAATGCCCTCCTGTTTGCTGATCGGGTTAACCAGCAGGTAATTGAGCGCAAGCTGCAAACCCGTGCCCAGCAAGCCCAAGACCTCATCGCCTCAGCCGCCCGCACCAAAGCGCTGGCGGTTGCCCTCAACCCCATCACCCTGCTCGATACCTTGGGAGGGCTGGCCATCGATGTCACCCTGATCCTGCGCCTGGCCCGCCTGTACGGCTGGCCCATGAGCACTGCAGGAGCCACACAACTGCTGCAGAAGATCATCCTCAGCATGCTCAGCCTGGGCGCCGGCGAGTGGGTGGCGCTGTTGGGCCTGGGATCCCTGAAAACCTTGCTGGGGGGATTCTCTCTGGGAGCCTACGGTTCCGTGGCCCTGACGCAGGCGGTGTTGGCCGGGTTTTCCTGCTATGCCATCGGCGAGTCCGCCCGCCGCTACCTGGCCCAGGGAGCCAGTTGGGGGCCAGAGGGGCCCAAAGCCGCCATAGCCCAGATTTTGGCCGATTTGGACGAAGCCTCGATTACCGCCCGCCTGCGGGAGGAAATCCGCCACAAAATCGGATTTGCTTTCCCCTGAACCTCTACAATCGCCTCTACAATCGCCTCTACAATCAGAGAGCCGAGCCGCATCGTTCGGATGACCTACTGCCTTGGCATCATCACCCGCTTTGGCTTGGTGATGGCGGCAGATTCCCGCACCAACGCCGGGGTGGACTACGTCTCCACCTATCAAAAGCTGTTCGATTTTTCCGTGCCCGAAGAGCGGGTGATCTTGATCTGCACCTCCGGCAACCTGTCCATCACCCAGGGCGTTTTGACCGAAGTGCAGCGGGATCTGCGCCAACAGGAAAGTTCCAATCTCCACACCTTCCCCTATCTCTACGACGTGGCCCGCTACCTGGGATCCAAAATTCGTTACATCCAGGAGCAAGACCGACCCTGGCTGGAAAAGGACGGTATCGACGCCCAGTGCAGCCTGTTGTTGGGGGGACAGATCCGAGGCGAGGAGCCGGCCCTCTTTTTGATCTACAGCCAGGGCAACTGCATCCAGGCCACCCCGGAAACCCCTTTTTTGCAGGTGGGGGAAACCAAATACGGCAAACCCATCCTGGATCGCACCCTCTCCTACGAAACCTCGCTAGCAGATGCGGCCAAATGCGCTCTCCTCTCCATTGACTCCACCATGAAATCCAACATCTCCGTCGGCCCCCCCATCGATTTGGTGATGGTGCAAGCGGATCAGTTCAAGGTCACCCACCGTCTGCGCCTGCGCACCGGGGATCCCTACCTGGCCAAGATGCGCAAACTGTGGGAGAGCGCCCTCAAACAAGCCTTCGACCAAATGCCCCCCATCGAGTGGGACTACTCGGATCCAGCTGATCGGGAAGAGCTGCTCGACTGAGAGGAGGAGATTGGTAGGATAGGGGTTGCTCTATCTCTGCCCAACCCTTGCCATGTCAGCCCACACCTTTCAAGACTTGATCTTTCGCCTGCAACAGTTTTGGGGGGAGCAGGGCTGCTTGATCCTACAACCCTACGACCTGGAAAAAGGCGCCGGCACCATGAGCCCCCACACGTTTTTGCGCGCCTTGGGGCCGGATCCCTGGCGAGTGGCCTATGTCGAACCCTGTCGCCGCCCCACCGATGGACGCTACGGTCAAAACCCCAATCGCCTGCAGCACTATTTTCAATACCAAGTGTTGATCAAGCCCTCCCCCGACGACATTCAAGATGTGTACCTGGATAGCCTGCAAGCTCTGGGCGTGAATCCGGCAGAGCACGATATTCGCTTTGTGGAAGATGATTGGGAATCTCCCACCTTGGGGGCTTGGGGCGTGGGCTGGGAAGTGTGGCTGGACGGCATGGAAGTAACCCAGTTCACCTACTTTCAGCAGGTGGGCGGACAAGATTGTCGCCCGGTTTCTGTAGAAATTACCTATGGGCTAGAGCGCCTGGCCATGTATCTGCAGGGGGTGGATTCGGTTTTCGATCTCTGCTGGAATGAGCATCCTTCTCTGGGACGGATTACCTATGGACAAATCTATTTCCAAAATGAGGTCGAGCAATCTTATTACAACTTCGAGTATTCCGATCCGGAGATGCTACTGGAATTGTTCCGGCTCTACGAAGCCGAGGCCAAGCGTTTGATCGAAACCACCCAACAGAAACTGCAGAAACAGGTGTTGCCGGATCGGTTGGCCGTGTCTCTGCTCCTGCCCGCCTACGACTATGTGCTCAAGTGCTCCCACACCTTTAACCTGCTCGACGCTCGTGGTGTCATTGCTGTAGCCGAGCGCACCCTCTACATTGGGCGCATCCGTAACCTGGCTCGACAATTGGCGGAGCTGTACGTTAGCCAAGCCGATCGACCGGGATCCAGCTATGCCCTGCGGCAACCGGAACCCGCTTTGGTTTACAGGGGTGCCTCTCCCCAGAGTTAATTCTTGAGAAAGGGATCCCACCTTTGGCTATGATAAGAGATTGGTGTCAGCAAGGTGCTGGCTGCCCAAATGGCTCTTGTGGAAAGTCAGTGACCTCGTTTTCATCCTCTTTTTCTGACCAGTTCACCTTACTTTTTTCGGAAAAGCTTTATGTTTTACCATCATCCCGTCACTCGGGTTTCCATCTTTATTGATGGCAATAATATGTTTTATGCTCAACAGAAAAATGGCTGGTTTTTTGACCCACGCCGGGTGCTGGATTATTTTGTTAGATCACAGCCGAATGTTGAATTGGTCAACGCCTTTTGGTACACCGGCATCAAGGATCCCCATGATCAGAGGGCCTTTCGAGACGCTCTGATCAGCATGGGCTTCACTGTGCGCACCAAGATCCTCAAAGAATATCGAGATGAAGACTCCGGTCGGTACTCCCAAAAAGCAAATCTGGATATCGAAATAGTAATCGATATGTTCAACACCGTTGGCCAGTACGATAGGATCATTCTATTTAGCGGCGATGGAGATTTTGAGCGGGCCGTCGAGCTGTTGCGTTCCAAAAACACGCTGATTACAGTTGTCTCCACCGAAGGGATGATCGCCCGCGAGCTGCGCAACGCCACCGACCGCTACATCGACCTCAATGACATTCGCCCCTACATTGAGAAGTTAGACAAGTAGTGCTTTGGGCAGGGTTCTGGACTGCTTCCTCTGCCGTCGGGTCAGACCCATAGCCTCCTGGCGAGCTGGCGACAACACCGCCTAAGTTCGTTCTGGCTTTTTCCATCTTCACGGATCCCATCCCTGCCACACAAGCGGCACGTCCGTTGTACCGGGCATCGTCGGCGTTGCCGGAAAAAAGCAGTCCCGGCCAATGCGGAGGACGCTCCGGTGCCCGACAGAAGAGCTGTATCTTCTCCCCTCAGCAGCTAACTTCTGGGCAACCTTGGCTTAGGCAGAGGGCCAGACAGGCTAGCATTGTAAAAAATCTTTGCCCTGATCAGGTTTTTATGACCGGCGTTCCTGTCTCCCGCATTCGCAACTTTTCCATCATCGCCCACATCGACCACGGCAAGTCCACCCTCGCCGATCGCCTCCTGCAGGAAACGGGCACCGTTTCAGCCCGCGAGATGAAGCCACAACTGCTGGACAGCATGGAACTGGAGCGGGAACGGGGCATTACCATCAAGCTGCAAGCGGCCCGCATGAACTACCGTGCCCAAGACGGCCAAGATTATGTTTTGAACCTGATCGACACGCCGGGGCATGTGGACTTCACCTACGAAGTCTCCCGCTCCCTGGCCGCCTGTGAAGGGGCGCTGCTGGTGGTGGATGCCTCTCAAGGCGTGGAAGCCCAAACCTTGGCCAATGTGTACCTGGCCCTGGAGAACAACCTGGAAATTATTCCGGTGATCAACAAAATCGACCTGCCGGGCGCCGAGCCGGAGCGGGTGATTGCGGAGATTGAGCAGGTGATCGGCCTTGATTGCAGCGGGGCAATCCTGGCCTCTGCCAAGGTGGGTATTGGCATTCAAGAGATTCTGGAGGCCATTGTGCAGCGGGTGCCCCCCCCACGGGATACAGTGGCGGAGCCCCTGCGGGCCTTGATTTTCGATAGCTACTACGACGCCTATCGCGGCGTGATCGTCTATGTGCGCATCATGGACGGGGAGGTGAAAACGGGGGACAAGATTTGCTTTATGGCCTCTGGCCGAGAATACGAGATTACCGAGCTGGGGGTGATGCGTCCCAACCAAGAGCCGGTGGATGCCCTACATGCGGGCGAGGTGGGCTACATGGCCGCCGCCATCAAGAGCGTGGAACACGCCCGTGTTGGGGATACCATCACACTGGTGAATCGCAAAGCTCCTGAGCCCCTGCCCGGCTACAAAGAAGCCAAGCCGATGGTGTTTTGTGGCCTGTTCCCCAGCAGCTCCGATCAGTACGCCGAACTCAAAGAGGCTCTGGAAAAGCTCAAGCTCAACGATGCTGCCCTGTACTTTGAGCCAGAAATTTCCAGCGCCATGGGCTTCGGCTTCCGCTGTGGTTTTCTGGGCCTGCTGCACATGGAGGTGGTGCAGGAACGCCTAGAGCGGGAGTACAATCTCGATCTGGTGATCACAGCTCCGACGGTGGTGTACCAAGTTACCCTCAACAACGGCTCTGTGATTCGGGTGGACAATCCCAGCAAGCTGCCTCCCCCCAACGAGCGCACCAGCATTGAGGAGCCGATTGTCAGGGTAGAGGTGATTCTTCCTGAGGAATTTGTCGGTACCGTGATGGAGCTGTGTGAGACCAAACGCGGCACTTTTAAAGACATGAAATATCTGGCGCAGGGTCGGACTACGCTGGTGTATGAGCTGCCTCTGGCGGAAGTGGTCACCGACTTTTTCGACCAATTGAAATCACGCACTCGTGGTTATGCCAGCATGGACTACCAAATGATTGGCTATCGCGCCGATGATTTGGTGCGTTTGGACATTTTGATCAACGGCGATGTGGTGGATTCTCTATCCACAATTGTGCATCGGGACAAAGCTTTTTATGTAGGCCGTTCCCTAGTTGCCAAGTTACGAGAGCTGATCCCACGCCATCAATTTGAAGTGCCCATTCAGGCGGCAATTGGCTCTAAGGTGATTGCTCGTGAAACCATACCGGCCCTGCGCAAAAACGTCTTGGCCAAATGCTACGGAGGAGATGTGACCCGCAAACGCAAGCTTTTGGAAAAACAAAAAGAGGGGAAAAAACGCATGAAGGCGGTGGGAACGGTGGATGTGCCCCAAGAAGCGTTTATGGCCGTGCTGAAGTTGCAAAATGATTAGGGCCATGGGCACTCAACTGGGGCGGGAAGCGGTGTTGGCCTGGCTACAGGAGCGGGTGTCTCCTCCTCGCCTCCGCCATATCTTGGGGGTAGAGGGGATGGCCCGGCAACTGGCGGCCCACTACGGGCTGGATGAGCAGAAAGCTGCTTGGGCAGGGCTGATGCACGACTTGGCCAAGGCTTTCCCGCCGGAGCAACTGCTGAAAAAGGTGGCTCAGGAACGGGAGCTGGATGAAATTGAGCGGGCCGAACCTCACATCCTGCACGCTGAGGTGGGATCCCTGGTGGCGCGGGAGCAGTTTCAGGTACAGGATCCGGAGATTTTGGCGGCCATTGCCAACCACACGTTGGGTCGGCCCGGCATGGATCCGCTCAGTTGCGTGGTTTTCGTGGCCGATGCCCTGGAGCCGAATCGGGGCAACAGCCCAGAATTGGAGCGGTTGCGGCAGATGGCTTTTGTAGATTTGTCTAAAACCGTAGTGGGAGTATGTGACTTGAGCCTAAAATTTTTGCTAGACCGGAATCAGGTGGTTCATCCGCGCACACTCATGACTCGGAATCATTTTTTGTTACATCCTTTAGAAAAAGCGGTGTCCTAGGTTAACTCAGTCGTTTCAGGAGGGTTTTAGTTGCTACATCTCATGCCTGCCCCTGCTGGGGATCCCATCTATTGCATGGCGCTGAGTGCAGCTCGCGCGGCAGAAGAGAAAAAAGGTGGCGATATCGTTCTGCTGGATGTATCCCAAGTCTCCACTTTGGCAGATTACTTTCTTCTGGTCAGCGGCTACTCGCTCACGCAAGTCCGCGCCATTGCCCGAGCAATTGAGGAAAAGGTTTGGGACGAGTGGAAACAAACTCCGCGCCGCATCGAAGGGCAGGAATCGGCCTCTTGGATACTGATCGACTATGCCGATCTCATTGTCCATGTGATTATGCAACAGGAAAGGGACTACTATGACCTAGAGTCTTTCTGGATCCAGGCTCAGCGAGTCGATCTGCCCATAGCAGGCTAAATCTATTTGTTTTGGATCCCTGGATTTGGCAGTTCTTCAGAGCTTGGAGCCAAGGGAAGAGTTGCTCTTTACAACTCTTTAACTGCCTTCCAGGGCCTCCTTGACAGACAGAAGTTTTAGTCAATTGTCAAGAAATATGTAAGTTTCTTAATATTCCCGCAATTTCTTACACAGTCACGTGTTAGGGTAGTGAATGACAAATAGCTGAGTAAGATCTTCCTGCCTTTTGCAGTCGAGTTTCTATAGTCTTTGTTAAACGCTCTACCTTGTTTCTCTTGAACGCTGATAATTCTTCGTTGGTACTGAATACCAGCAAAAAGATTTTCCAGCTGCTGATGGCTCCTATTGGCTGCTTTCAGCGGCAAGTGGAAAGGCAAACGAGGCGAATAGAGGAGGCAAGGATTGGCTGCACAAGAGGATCTTACGAACGAAACCGCAACTTCTTCCCGACGGCAGACTTAACTGCAACCGGCTTAAATGGTCGGCTTGTAGGCAAAATCCGGTGCCAAAAGCAGCGGAGGAAGATGGGGAAGCAGCGTTTTTTGTTTAATGTCTGTTTTTAAGAGCGACAGGGATTTTTAGGAGGGACATTCATCATGGAAAAGATGTTGGTTAATATCGTCGAGTACCTGGCATTGGGAGAACTGGAAACTATCCTCTCCACTGAGCACCCCCATCAACAGGTGTTTCATGACGCTAGGGAGCGGGAAGCGATGATGCAGCAGATCCTAAACCGGGTCCCCCCCATCTACATGTGGCTGGCTGCCGATGAGTGTCCCAGCCGCGATCAACTCAATTCCTCTGAGCTGGAATTGCTGCGGTCGGTAGTGCGGGATGTGGTCAATCAAAAACTCCAACAAGCCTCTTTTGGCCTTGACCCCTATGCGGGATCCATGTCAGAGGTCTTCTACGGATAGAGGGGGCGGGCTTAAGCTACACTGCAAAGGCGTTGCCTTAGCTTGTTGCCTCTGCCCATGTTGCCTGTTTACTATTCCGATATTTTCCTCAGCCACGATACTGGGCCATTTCACCCCGAGCGTCCGGCTCGCTTGCAGTCCATTGTTAAGGCGCTGCGTGGTGCCCCTTTTGCCAACCAGTTGGAATGGCGGGATCCCCCCTTGGCGGAGCTGGCAGAGCTGGAGCGAGTACACTCGCGTCAGCACATTCAACAGGTGGCTGAGTTGGCAACAGCAGGTGGGGGACACATTGATGCCGACACTGCTCTCTCGGAGAGAAGTTTTGAAGCGGCGCGCCTGGCTGTGGGGGCTTGGGTGGCCGGCTCTGCCTCGGTTTTGACCACCGCTCAGCCAGCGCTGGTGCTGTGCCGTCCACCTGGGCATCACGCAGAGCCGGAACGGGCAATGGGGTTTTGTTTATTCAGCAACGCAGCCATTGCGGCGCTGTGGGCGCTGGATCAGCCGGGGGTGAAGCGGGTGGCGATTTTCGATTGGGATGTTCACCACGGCAACGGCACGCAGGCGGTGGTGGAGCGCTATCCCCAACTGGCCTATGCCTCCATCCATCAGTTTCCCCTCTACCCCGGCACGGGATTGGCCCAGGAAACCGGGATCCACGGCAACCTCTGCAACGTGCCTTTGCCTGCCGGCTCGGATTGGTTGGCCTACAAAAAGGCCCTCGACGAGAAGATCTTGCCGTTCTTGCAAGCGTTCCAGCCGGATTTGCTGCTGGTGAGCGCCGGCTTCGACTGTGCCAAAGGGGATCCCCTGGCTGGTATGCAGCTAGAGCCGGAAGCCTTTGGCCGCATGGCCCGCCTCTGCCTGGAGCAGGTGACCCGCAAAACCCTCTTCGGCCTGGAAGGAGGCTATGACCTGGACAACCTGGCGCGCGGCTGGCTGAGTTTGGCCCAGGCTTGTCTGGAGATTTAACCCCTCCATTTCACTTTGGGCAAAATCTGCCGTACATCCACGCGGTCTTTGTACTTGAGAGCAAAGTTGAGCAGCGAATCCAAGAGGGAATCGGACAGATAGTGGGGCTGGAGGCCCAGGTCTAGGAGCTTGGTGTTTTTGGCGTTGTAGTAGTGCTCTTCCAGCTCGACGCGGGGGTTCTCCAGGTGGTTGATTTCCACCTTCAGGCCCATGGTGGCTCCCGCCTTTTGCACCAGCAACGCCAGTTGCTCAACACTAAATTGCTCTGTGAACTGGTTCATCACCCGGAATTGGCCCGGCTCGGCAGGGTGAGCAATGGCCAGCTCCACGCAGCGCACCGTGTCGCGGATATCCAGGAAACCGCGGGTCTGGCCGCCCTTGCCATACACTGTCAGCGGATGGCCCACGGCCGCTTGAATGCAGAAGCGGTTCAGAGCTGTGCCGAATACGCCATCGTAATCGAGACGGTTGATCAGCACCTCGTCCATGCCGGTTTCTTCTGTGAGCACGCCGTATACCACCCCTTGGTTGAGGTCGGTGGCGCGCAGGCCCCAGACGCGGCAGGCGAAGTGGATGTTGTGGCTGTCGTGTACTTTGGAGAGGTGATACATGGATCCCGGCTGCTTGGGGTAGGGCAGGGTATCCTTGCGGCCATTGTGCTCGATGGTGATGTACCCCTCCTCGATGTCGATGTTGGGGGTGCCGTACTCGCCCATGGTGCCCAGCTTCACCAGGTGGCAATCGGGAAATTCCTCCTTGATGGCGTAGAGGATGTTCAAGGTGCCCACCACGTTGTTCACCTGGGTCATCACCGCATGCTCGCGGCTGATCATCGAGTAAGGGGCAGAGCGCTGCTCGCCAAAGTGAACAATGGCCTCCGGCGGGAAGCGGCGCATGCAGGAGATCAGGGCTTCGTAGTTGGTAACGTCGCAGACAAAGATGGGAATGTCCTTGCCGGTTAGCCCCTTCCAGCAATCCACCCGTTGCTCTAGCTGGGCAATTGGGGTCAGGGTAGAAACCCCCAGTTGCAGATCCCAGAGGCGGCGGACGTAGGAATCGAGAATGGCCACCTCATAACCCCTGTTGGATAGGTATAGGGCCGTCGCCCAGCCACAGTATCCGTCACCACCAATAACCAAGACTCTCATTAGGGAAGCAAAATTCGGCTGCAGACGAATCTACCAAGTTATGGCACCAAAGACAAACTCTCCTGGGATCCCTTCGGGGTGCTGGATAGCCCCTTATTCGATGCGAGGCGGGTTGTCCAGGGTATAAACCGTGGTCTCGGCGGCAATGGCACGGCGCAGGTGAGCTGGGACTTGGTAGAGGCCCAGAAGGGTGATGCCATCGATGAATTGCAGTGCCCCTCGCTCGGGATCCAACTGTTGGCTCAGCATCTGGTCGATCTGCTCCGGTTCTGGCCTGGGGGAGATGGGATCCTGAGCTGCCAGGGCAAAACCCAGTGGGCCACCGTAGGTGGGGGCATAGATGGCGTAGGGCTGCACGGCGGCAAACACCGTTTTCAGGGTGCGAACAATGCGGGTGTGTTGATGAAGCTCAACCGGCCCCGTCGGCCCGGCTTGGATGGTGAAAGCCCCATCTGGCTGCAACTTGGAGCGGATCTGGCGGAAAAACTCCTGGGTGAAGAGGCGGTAGGCAGGGCCGGACTCAATGGGATCGGAAAGATCGGAAAGGATCACATCCCAAATGGGGCCTGTTTCCTGGAGAAAATCCAAGGCATCGGCAATCACCACCTCCACCCGCGGATCTTCAAAGGATCCCTGGTGCATTTCCGGCAGGTGCTCTCGGCAGGCTGCCACCACCTCCCCATCGATGTCCACCATCACCACCTGCTCCACCGAGCGCCAACGCAGCACCTCCCGCAGCGTTGCCCCTTCTGCCCCCCCCAACACCAGTACCCGCCGGGGGATCCCGCCCGCTTGGACAACCTGCACCATAGCCGGATGAACCAAAGCCTCGTGGTACAGAAACTCATCCACGGTAGTGGATTGCCAATGCCCATCCAGCATCAGACCCTTGCCGAAGGCCCCCGTCTCGGCGATCAGCATCTCCTGGAAAGGGGTTTTTCGGTAGGCCAAGATGCGCGTGACGGCACGGGCGGTGTAGTCCCAAGGGGTAAAGTACTCCTGAACCCAGAAGAAACTTCTCGGGCTGCTCATAAGCACCTCGCTACAGCTTTTTCCAGCAACATAGACTGACCTCTGGGGTGAATCGGATCCCACCCAGCCTACAGATGGCCCCCATGACAGTTTGGAAAAAGCTGCGATTGGCGAAGATCTCAGCGCCTTCGTCGGGTCGCTTCACAGGTGAGCACCTCAGCCGAGTCTGGGGCCTCTTCCAGGAGTGTCGGTTGCGCGGTGCGGCGGGGCACCTTGCGCAGGGAATATCGTCGCGCTTGAAACACGTCGATCAGATATTCACAGGCCGCTTCCGGTCGGGTGTGGCGACCACAGGTGAACACATCCACCGCCGCGTAGCCCGCTTCGGGCCAGGTGTGAATGGAGATGTGGGATTCCCCCAAAAGAGCGAGGGCTGTAATCCCCTGTGGCTCAAATGGATGGCACAGCTCTCCCAAAAAGGTGGAGTTGGAGCGTCTCGCTGCCTCCCGCAAAGCCTGTTGCACCAGGGAGGCATCATCCAAAAGTTTGGCCGGGCAGTCGTAAAGCTCCAGGATACAGTGGATCCCGATCAGAGCTGGAGACCTATCCCCTAATTGGCCAGATAGTGTGTGCAGCATACTATCCCCTAATTGGCCAGATAGAACTGATTAGAACCAGAGGCTGCACAGAAAGCGCAGCTTTACCATTGTCTCACAATCAGGCAGAACTGGGCGTAGTAGCCATCGGCTCTCCGCACTACCCGCACCCGATTGATTTTCAGGGTGAGGATGTCCCGCCGCGCCTCGCCGTTGCAGTACAGGGCAAAGGTGCCTGCCTGGAAGCCGTCCGTGAAGGTGATGGACATTCCATCTTGGGAGAGCTTCCAGCCGGAGATTTTGTACTCCACGGAGCGGCAATGTTTCTGGAACCTGGGATAGCCCTCCCGGGCTGCCTTCTCCTTGCAGCGGCGGTAGAAGTTGGAGATGGCAAACCAGGCTCGCTCCGCACTGGCTTGCCGGGCAGAGGAGTTCAGCTTCTGAGCGAAGGGGAACTCTCTGGCCAAGTCTTTGCAGAGGGAGTACAACGTGGCCCTGTTCACCCCCTGGTTATCCATCCAGTGGCGCAGGCATTTGTTGCGGACAAACTGAGCAGTCCGGATGGCCTCGTCCAGGGCTTGGTACTGTGCTGCTGTGCCGTTGAGGAGCTTGGCTTCGAGGACGCGCATGAGTGCATCTTAGCAAAGGTCTAACGAGATAAAAGCCGCCCTAGTCGCGTCAGCGGGCCGTAGGCCTTAGAGCGGGGCTTCAGACCCAGTTTTTTGGTAAAGCCAAACTACCCTCCCCAGCAGCTTTTTTCTTAACCGAAAGTTAACCCTAGGCCCAATCTGGAGCCACTGCACCACCGACACCAGCGTTCCGGGAAGGGGCTGGAGAAGCTAGGGCTGCTGCTCCTTTGAAGAGGGAGAGGGGGGATAGAGCAGGGCTTCCAGCTCCTGCAGCGCTTGCTCCAGGTTGTCGTTGACAATCACGTAGTCAAATTCGTCTTGGGCATCCAATTCCTTGCGGGCCTGTTCCAGGCGGCGCTCGATGCTGGCCTCTGAGTCTTGTCCGCGCTCGCGGATGCGACGTTCCAGCTCTTCCAGAGAAGGGGGACAGAGAAAGATGCGAATGGCATCTGGGTACTGTTGCCTCACCTGACGGGCCCCCGCCAGCTCAATTTCCAGCAGCACATCCTGACCCTGATTGAGTTTTTGGAACACGATCTCGCGGGGAGTGCCGTAAAAGTTGCCCGCATACTGTGCCCATTCCAACAGCTCGTTGGCTTCAATCAAGTTGAGAAATTCCTCCCGGCTGCGAAAGTAGTAGTTGACGCCTTCCTGTTCGCTGGGGCGGGGGGGGCGGGTGGTGACCGAAACCGAGAGATACAGCTCGGGGTGGCGCTGGCGCAACTGGTTGACCAGCGTACCCTTACCCACTCCACTGGGCCCTGTCAAAACCACCAAGCGACCGCGCGGGGTAGGAGCCGGAAGGGATCCCTGCTGCTGCGTACACTCAGAGGAAACCGGGGTAGGAGAGGTTGGCATAGACAGAGACCGACGCAAGACGGCTGGGCAATTGACTTGTTTGGGTTTGTTTTAGGATATCTCACTTCTGGTTTCTCAAACGGCTCACAGCGATGGCTTTCACTCGGTTTCGTCTGGCAAACCGGGCTTGGCCGTCAGGAAGCGGTTGGCAACGGTTTCGGGTTGGATGGCGGAGAGGATGACGTGCCCGGAATCGGTGATGATGACAGCGCGGGTACGACGACCATAGGTAGCATCCACCAACTGGCCCCTCTCGCGGGCATCGCTGATGATGCGTTTGATGGGAGCTGACTCGGGACTGACAATGGCGACCACACGCCCAGCGGCGACGATGTTGCCAAAGCCAATGTTGATTAGGCGGGTATCCATGGGGTGATGAGGGAACCTAACGGTTGTCCGGCCAGCAACCTTCATTAAGGTAGCAAATGGGGCTCTTTCGCGGGTTTGCCACAACGACACCTGAGTTCTCGGCCAATGGGGCAGTGAGTTCTGGCGACAAGTCCCGTTCGGGTGAGCCGCAAAAAGGCTGTGGTTGCATAACAAGCTGCACCCTCCCAAACAACTTGCCCTGTTTATCGATGACGGTAAAATCGTCAACATGAAGCCACTTCAATAGAACTTGAACTGTAAGCCTCAAAGGCCGCCGCTGTGGTAAGCAGTTTGAGGCAGCTCTGAAAACGAAAAGATCGACCCAGCACCCCAAGCTTGAATAGATTTCTTCCTTGCCTATGCTTGACCTGACTTGGCTGGATCCCCTTGTCCAGCACTTTCAACTGGGGGATCCAGAGCCACCCGAAGCCATCCGAGTGGGCCTCATTCACCAAACTTGGAAACTCAACACCTCTGAGGGATCCTTCATCGTCCAGCGCCTTCATCCCCGATTTGATCCTGCTGTCACTGAAGATGGTCAAGCCATCGGCCAATGGCTGAGACAACACGGCTTCCCTGTGCCCCGATTCCGTCGCGCTCGCGATGGATCCCTGCACTTGTCCTGGGCAGAAGGGCTGTGGCGGGTCATGGATTGTCTGCCGGGATCCTGTCACCCAACTCCTCCCAATTGGGGCTATCTAGAAGAGGCGGGGGCAGCCGTTGGACGCCTGCATCGACTCTTGGCCCAGATGGACTATCGTTTTCGCTTCCAGATCCCGCATTTTCACGATACGGCTCACCTTTGGCAACAGCTACGCCAGTATGAGCCGGCCCCAGAAGTGCAGGCAGAATGGCAGTTTTTAATCGAAACTGTGCCCAATCTTCTGCTGCCCTCGGGGATCCCAACTCAAATCATCCATGCCGATCTCAAGTTCAACAACTTTTTGTTCGATGAGCAGGGGCGATTTGTGGGCCTGGTGGATCTGGACACCTTTATGTATCACAATCTCTATGTTGAATTGGGGGATGCCCTGCGCTCCTGGGGCAAACGAGGAAATACCCTTCAGCCAGAGGCGATCCTGGCCGGGTTGCGGGGCTATGCCCAAACCGGGAACTTGCACGCCCTACAACCGGAACTCCTTCTCCAAGGGATCCAACTGATTACCCTGGAATTGGGGATGCGCTTTTTGCAGGATTGGTTTGAAGACGCTTACTGGAATTGGGATCCCCAGCGCTACCCCAGCCGCAAAGCCCATAACCTGGCCCGCTGCCAACAGCAAATTTGCCTCTATCAAGACCTAACCCAGAGGGCACCCCAACTGTTGGAGTCCATGCGCGCCCTTTTGTCTTGTGAGCAGCGGAAAGAGGGAAGGTAGCCAACAGGTTTGCCCAGCTTTTGACAGCTCGTTTTGGGATCTGCTACCGCGGCATAGGAATGAAACATTTCTAAATATTTCTGTGGCATTGCTTCCCGACTCTCCTCCCCCAGAGGGAGAGGGGCTGGGGGCGGTCGCGAAACGCTTAGGAAGTGTCTCAATCTAGTTTCAAATGACGATAACGCTCAATCTCGACTTTGACTTGGATCGCAATGGTCGGGAACACGCTCCAAGCTCCCCTAGGCGGTTTGCACTTGGCGCACCAACCCAGTCGTTTTCAGAGCAGCCAAAGCCCGATCCCGGTAACGGCCATAGCGCTCCTGCTTGTTGCGAAGCTGGCGCCCCTCCAAATCCGGCAACAGCCCAAAGTTGGCCGGCATCGGCTGAAAATGCTTGGGATCCGCGCTGCTGATGAATTGAAACAGGGATCCCATCATTGTTTCGGGGGGCAGCGTGATCAAGGGCAACCCCAGAGCCAGGCGGGCGGCGTTCTGTCCGGCCAACCATCCCCCTGCCACCGCGCAGGCATAGCCCTCGGTGCCCACCAACTGGCCGGCGGCAAACAGCGTGGGTCGGCGACGAAATTGCAAGGTCGGCCACAGAAGCTGGGGCGAATTCAAAAATGTATTGCGGTGCATCACCCCAAAGCGGACAAACTCCGCCTGTTCCAGGCCGGGGATGAGGCGAAAGACCCGCTGCTGTTCTCCCCATTTCAAGTTGGTTTGAAAGCCCACCAAGTTCCACAGCTGCCCTGCTTTGTCCTCTTGCCGCAACTGCACCACCGCGTAAGGACGGGATCCCGTGCGCGGATCCACCAGCCCCACCGGCTTCAAGGGGCCGAAACAGAGGGTGTCTTTGCCCCGGCGCGCCATTTCTTCAATCGGCAAGCAGCCCTCGAAAAACTTGCGCTCCTCCCGTTCAAAATCCTTGAGGGGCGCCTGCTCCGCCTCCACCAGCGCCCGCCAAAACCGTTCGTACTCCGCTTCCGTCATGGGGCAGTTGAGATAGGCTGCTTCCCCCTTGTCGTAGCGGGAAGCCTGAAACACCACCGCTCGGTTCAACGAATCCCCGGTAACAATGGGGCTAGAAGCATCGAAAAAGCTCAGGTACTCCAGGCCCGTAAAGGCTTGCAGTGCCTTGGCCAGGGGATCGCTGGTCAGAGGGCCGGTACAGAGGACGGCAATGCCCTCCGGGATCTCCGTCACCTCCTCCCGACGCAGGGTGATGCGGGGATGGTTTTGAATGGCTTCCGTGAGAGCCTGGCTGAAGCGGGCCCGATCCACTGCCAATGCCCCTCCTGCCGGCACTGCATGGCAATCCGCCGTCGCGATCACCAGGGATCCCAGTTGTCGCAGTTCTTCCTTGAGTAGCCCTGCCGCCCGATCGCTGGCTGCAGCCCCAAAGGAGTTGCTGCACACCAGCTCCCCCAACTGATCGGTGTGATGGGCCGGGCTCTGACGCACGGGGCGCATCTCCGAAAGGATGACAGGCAACCCTGCCTGGGCAATTTGCCAAGCAGCTTCTGTCCCCGCCAACCCCCCGCCCACAACATGGATGGGGGCAAAGGCTCCCGCTCGTGCAAGCGGGCTGCAAGCCCTTGGGTTAGTTGGAGGGTTCATCACAACCTCCGGGAGGGAAGAGAAGAATAGAACGCACCCTGCTAGGGCCGGAAACGGCTCAGGTCAAACCCACTATGGTGACATACTCCCGCACTCATGCTGACGCAAAGCACTCCGCGCTGCTAAAGCGAAAGAGTGTGCGCTTCTCGCTTCAACGGGGAGCTATCACAAGAACCCTCAGCGAGCAGACACGGAATGTCCCACCGCGTAGCTGTACCAGATTCCGGCAAAGCCGTTTTGTACAGCCAGGTTGATTATAGAACAAAGACCGCCTTTCATCCCGACCCTTACGCTGAGGCATAGCGCTCCGCGCCGCTAAAGTGGTTGCGTCGCGTTGCGTAGCAATAAGGAGGGCGGAGCTTCTGGGCGGATTAGCTAACCCTCAGCATGGCCCGACCTGCACGAGGCAAGTGACCCAGAGGCGGGATACGCTACTATAAGTACCCGCTGACACCCAGGATCCCGACCCATGACGGAAACGGCTGACCTTTGGCCACAGCTTTTGGGGCAGTTGCTGGATCGGCAATCTCTCAGCGAAGCCCAAGCTGAACAGTTGATGAACGGTTGGCTCCAGAACCAAGTGCCAGATGTGGTGTCGGGGGCGATTCTGGCGGCCCTGCAAGCCAAGGGTGTGAGCGCTGGTGAACTGGCCGGCATGGCACGAGTGCTACAGCGGGCTTCGCTGGGATCCCCGCTGGACTTGCCTCTCCTGGTGGATACCTGTGGCACCGGCGGCGATGGGGCCGGCACTTTTAACATTTCCACGGCGGTGGCCTTTGTGGTCAGTGCAGCCGGGATCCCGGTGGTTAAACATGGCAACCGTTCCGCCTCTGGCAAGGTCGGCTCGGCGGATGTGCTGGAGGCCCTGGGGGTGAACTTGGGGGCTGAGCCAGAGCGGGTGCGGGCGGCTGTGGCGGAAGTGGGCATCACCTTTTTGTTTGCTCCCCAGTGGCACCCGGCCATGCGGGCGGTGATCCCCTATCGGCGGGCCCTCAAGGTTCGCACCATTTTCAACCTGTTGGGGCCCTTGGTCAACCCCCTCTATCCCAACCGCCAGGTGATCGGGGTTTACGCCCAGGAGCTGGTGCCGGTAATGGCAGAGGCCCTGCGCCTGTTGGGACGGGAAGGGGCCATTGTGTTGCACAGCCGCGAAGGTCTCGACGAGGCCGGTCTGGATCAACCCACCGATCTGGGCATCCTGTCCGGTGGGCTGGTACGGACGGAAGTCTTGAACCCTGCAGATTACGAGCTGACCCTGGCACCCACCCAAGCTCTCAAGGGGGGGGATGTGGCGGAAAATGCCGCCATCCTCACCCAAGTTCTCCAGGGATCCGGGACGCCTGCCCAGCAGGATGTGGTGGCCTTGAATGCTGCTTTGGCCCTGCAGGTGGCCGGAGTGGCCCCCGATTGGAGAGCCGGGATCGCCCAAGCTCGCGAGATTCTCGCCAGGGGTGCCGCTTGGGATCGCTTACAACAGCTGGTTCATTTTCTCAAGGCTTGATGCCGGTAGGAGCCCAGGAGAGGGCGACAGGGATCCCACCTGAGCCTAGGGCTAAAACTCCCGCCCTCGCCCAAAGGCCAGAACTTCATCCACCCCCAAGCGAGGCTTGCGCGGCAGGTTACCCGCTGCCGCATATCCAACCGCCAGCAGCATCACCGGCACGTAGCGGTCGGCAATGCCGAACTCCCGCTTTACCCCTTCCGGATCAAAGCCGATCATCGGCCCGCTCACCAAACCCTTGGCCTGAGCCGCGATCATCAGCGCCATGGCAGCCATCGCCCCAGAGCGAATCGCTTCATCCCGCGCCAAGGTGGGATTGTGGAGATAGGTTGCCTGGGCCATGTTCACCCAGCCTTCCGCTTTTTCGGGGGGGAGGATCCCGGCAGCAACGCTTCTTTGCACAATTTCAGGCAGTTTCTCATACCCCCGCAGATCCCCCAGGATGATAAACACCACCGATGCATCCGCCACCTTCTGTTGGTTGTAGGCCAGAGATTTGAGGCGCTCTTTGTCTTCCGGGTCGGTGACCGCAACAAACCGCCAGTGCTGAATGTTGAAGGAAGAAGGAGCTTCCGTAGCATAAGCCACCAGCTCTCGGATCTCCGCTTCCGATAAACGGCGGCTGGGATCCAATTTGTCGGCGGAAATGCGCTCTTTCAGGGCAGTTAGGGCGTCCATAGGGATCCTCAAGTGTCGGTAGAAAGGCTGCTCCCCCCAAAGGTAGGGGCAGGATTGGCAAATGGCTATACATTCCGTGTTCAAACGGTCTGTCTTCTTTGTTATCTCCCTTTTATCCAGCCTGTGGCAACCGGGTGAGGCACAAACTGGGCCTTGGCAGGGCAGGCAAGCGGGATCCCTAACGCAAAGGCAGGTATGATGGAAAAACAAACTGGTCTCATCTGGGTCGCCCGGTTAATCGTCGGATTGGTGTGGTTGATGGGGAGAAGCAATCGGTGAACTTCGGTCGGGTGCTGACGGCCATGGTTACCCCCTTTACTGATGAGGGGGAGCTTAACTACGATGAGGCCACTCGTTTGGCCGATTACTTGGCAACCCACGGCAGTGACGGCTTGGTGGTCTGTGGCACCACAGGCGAATCTCCCACCCTAACCTGGCAAGAGGAGTATGAGCTGTTCCGCGTGGTGCGAGATGCCGTAGCCGGTCGGGCTAAGGTGATCGCCGGGACGGGATCCAACTCCACCCGTGAGGCCATTGAAGCCACAAAAAAGGCCGCTCAACTCGGTTTGGATGGCTCTCTGCAGGTGGTGCCCTACTACAACAAGCCTACCCAGGCCGGCCTTTATGAGCACTTCAAGGCCATCGCCCAAGCCAGTGACCTGCCCATCTTGCTCTACAACATTCCCAGTCGGACAGGGGCCAGTTTACAGCCGGAGACTGTAGCCCAATTAGCAGAATTGGAAACGGTTGTCGCCATCAAAGAAGCCAGTGGTATGATGGATGTAGCTTCGGAAATTCGGCGACTCACTCCCTCGCGTTTCGCCATCTATTCAGGGGATGACTCTCTGACGTTGCCGCTCCTATCTTTGGGGGGGAGCGGTGTGGTCAGTGTAGCCAGCCACCTAGTTGGGTTGCAGTTGCAGGAGCTGATCCAGAGCTACATCAGGGGGCAACACGATCAAGCTTTGGCCCACCACCTGCGCCTGTTTCCGTTGTTCAAGGTTTTATTCATCGAGACCAACCCAGTTCCGATTAAGGCCGCATTGGAGATGCAGGGTTGGCGAGTGGGTCGGGCGCGCCTTCCCCTAGCGCCTCTACAGCCCAGTTCTCTGCAGGTTTTGCGACAGGTGCTTGAAGAGATGGGCCTACTGGCTGAATCGAAGGGATCCGAACAAATGGCGACGAAAGTTTCATGATTGCATTTTTAGGCTTTGCTTCTGCCATGACCACGGTTTTCAGGGGTTTGCAAGGGGCTCTTTTGTGGCGTTTGACCTGTGGGTAGGTAGCTTTTTCCCTGAAAAGCTCTTCCCCGGCCTGGGAAATGGATGAGTTGCGGCTTTCGCCCACAACTTTGTCGGGGATAGCCTGCGCCTATTTCTGTTTTTGTTTTTTTACTGTTGAGGATCTAAACCCATATGCCAACACCACGTTCTTCAGTTGTTTCTCGTTCTGTAACCCCACAATCCACCTCTTCCGTTCAGATGATTCCGCTGGGCGGCGAACGGGAGATCGGCAAAAACACATGGGCCTTCCGCTACGAGGACGACATTATCCTCTTGGATGCCGGTTTGGCTTTTCCCGATGAGAGCATGCACGGCGTGAACATCGTGCTGCCGGACATGACCTACATCAAGCAAAACCGCGACAAAGTGCGGGGGATGGTGGTTACCCACGGCCACGAAGATCACATCGGTGGCATCCCGTATCACCTGCGGGAGTTCGATATTCCGGTCATCTACGGCCCCAGATTGGCGCTGGCGCTGCTGGAAGAGAAACTGCGGGAGGTGGGCCTGCTCAACCGCACAGAGCTGCGTCCTGTTGGCCCCCGTGAAATCGTTCCCTTGAGTAAGCACTTTTTTGCCGAATTCATTCGCAACACCCACTCTTTTGCCGATAGCTTTACGGTGGCTCTGCACACGCCTGTGGGCGTCATTATTCAGACCGGCGACTTTAAGATCGACCATACCCCCGTGGATGGGGAGTACTTCGACCTGCAGCGGTTGGCCGAACATGGGGAAAAGGGAGTGCTCTGCCTGATCAGCGACTCCACCAACGCTGAAGTGCCGGGGTTCACCCCCTCTGAAGCCTCAGTGGTGCCGGGTCTCACCAAGGCCATTGCGGGAGCCAAGGGACGGGTGATCATCACCACCTTTGCTTCTTCGGTACATCGTCTCAACTTGGTGCTGCAGATTGCCGAACAGCAAGGTCGGGTGGTGTCTCTGCTGGGCCGCTCCATGCTGAATGTGGTGGCTCACGCGCGGCGTTTGGGCTACATCCGCTGCAAGGACGAAACGCTGCAGCCGATGCATGTGATCAACAGCCTGCCGGATGACCAGGTGATCATCCTCACCACCGGATCCCAGGGAGAACCTCTAGCTGCTCTCACCCGCATTGCCAACGGCGAGCACCCGCAGTTGCAAATCAAGCCAGGCGACACGGTGGTGTGGTCGGCCAACCCGATCCCTGGCAACACCATCGCGGTCTCGCGGGTCATCGACAAGCTGATGGAGCTGGGAGCCAATGTCATTTACGGCAAAGACAAGGGCCTGCACGTTTCCGGCCACGGCTGCCAGGAAGACCAGAAGCTGATGATTGCCCTCACCCGCCCCAAGTTCTTCGTTCCCACCCACGGGGAATACCGCATGCTGGTCAAGCACGCCGAAACCGCCATGAGCATGGGGATCCCGCGGGAAAACATTGTAATCATCGACAACGGCGATGTGGTGGAGGTGAACCGGGAGCGCATTGCCATCACGGGCCGCGTCCCCTCTGGCCTGCAGATGATCGCCGCTTCCCACGATGGAGTGGTGATGGATGAGATGCTGCAGGAGCGGCAGCAGATCGCCAAAGACGGTATGGTGACGGTGGTGATCAGCCTGGACGGCAGCGGCCAGTTGCTCTGCACCCCGCAGGTGCAAACCTTTGGCTTGGCGGGGGAAGGGAACCAACTCAAGGGATCCGACCTGAAACCCCTTCTGGAGAACACCCTTCGGCAAGCGTGGCCCCAATTTGCTCGCTCGCTGGAGCGGGGCAGCCTGGACATCGACTGGGCCGGCCTCAAGGGCGAAGTGGAGCGGGTGGTGCGCCGTTTCTTGCGAGAACAATTGCCCGGCAGGCCCACGGTGGCGGTTTTTGTGCAATCTCCTGAAGAGGAGTCTGTGTCTTCCCTGAGTGTGGAAACCCAACCGGAGCCGGTAGCGGGTGCTCTGGGCCGGCGGCGGCGTTCCTCGGCAGCGGTAGCTGCTTCCTAAAACTGGCCCGTTCTCCGTGGCTGGATCGTCTAAGCGCCTTTGGGATCCCTTGCCGAGCGCAGGGATCCTTCCTATTGTGCCGGCTTGTATTCATCCGTGAGAAAACTGCGGAGGGCAGACTCTGCCGCCGCATCCCATTGCAGGGATCCCACCTCACTGAAGGGAGGGCAGCGGGTTTGGGGAGGGAGCGGTTGCCGAAGGGCGCTCAAGAAGGCATCGGCCAAATCGGCGTAGCCCCGGTCGTTGGGGTGAAAGCCGTCGGCCAGCGGGCCGGGAAAGAAGGACTCGCGTCGGTAGGAGCGGGGATCGCAGAGCAAGTCCACCACCGGGATCCCCTGTTGGCTTAAGGGGTTGATGGCCCGTTGCGTGAGGCCAACCGAGATCAGGGAGAGCAGTTGGCGCACGCTGCTGGGTTGCTGCTGACCCAGAGGAATCAGGGCGAAGTTGGGCAGGTTGGCCACCGCCAGGCGAGCTTGAGGGGCACGGGCACGCACCGCTTGCAGCAGGGTTTGGTAATCGGCGGCGAATTGTCGGATCTGCTGATCGACGAAGGGCAAGGGATCCTCACCTTGGAGAGCCCGTTGAGCCGCCGCCAGAGCGATGGCGTTGGTATCGTTTCCGCCCACCCAAATGGTGATCAGGGTGGCATCGGGGGGAAGGCGCGGCACTTGATCCTGCAGCAAATTGGCCGGGATCCCCTGCCTCAGGGCTTGCATGGCGGGGCTGAGCACCGCTCCCGAACGGCCCAGGTTGATAAGCTCCACTGGGCCGGGCAGCAAGCGAGCCAGGCGGGGCACATAGCCCGTTCCATTGGGGCAGTCCAGGGGCTCTGAGCGCTGGGGTCGAGTGCCGGCGGCGTTGGCTGGGCCATCACAGGAAATGGAGGCGTTGTAGCCAACGGCATCGCTGGCTCCCAGGGCAACGTAGCGGGTGAGGGTGGGTGGGCTGGGCACAACAGGGGATCCAGAACTGGCAGAGCAGGCGGTTAGCCCCAAACTGAGTATCAAAATCAGCAGGGAGAGGAGGAACACTCAGCTGTCTTGTTGTCTTGGAGTCGAGTTTTCTGGGGTTCGGGTGCTGGCATCCTTTGCAGAGAGAGGCATGGGAAAGCGGGCATAGATAGGGCGAGGCGGGAAGCACCCCCAGACAGGCTAGCCAAGGATCCCAAAATTGGCGAGGTATGGTGGGAGTATGCCGCTACGGTTTTGCAAGTCCCGCACCTACCACGATCCCCTGCATGGCGCCATCAGCCTGAATGGAGGGGACGCGGTTGAGGCTCTGCTCATTCGCCTGATCGATACACCGGCCTTTCAGCGGCTGCGCCGCATTCGCCAGTTGGACACGGCCTTTTTTACCTTCCACGGGGCAGAGGGATCCCGCTTTACCCATTCGGTGGGGGTGCTGCAGGTAACGCGGCGGCTGTTCGACAAATTGGCCCATCGCTACCCAGAGCTGCGCCCCTATCGGGCGGTAACCTTGGCCTCGGCTCTGCTGCACGACATTGGCCATGCCCCTTTTAGCCATGCCGGGGAAGAGATCTTCGGCTGCCGGCACGAGGTTTGGACGGCCCGCATTCTCCGGGAGGATCCCCAGGTGAGGACGCTGCTGGCGGAGTTTGATTCCCAACTGCCGGCCCAGATGCAGCAAGTGCTGCAGAAGCAGTTTCCCCTGCCGCTGGTGGGGCAACTCATCTCCAGCCAACTGGACTGCGACCGCTTCGATTACCTGATGCGGGATAGCCTGCTCACGGGTGCCCAATACGGCCACCTGGACTTGGATCGCATCCTAACGGTGCTGGATTATGACCCGGAGACGGGATCCCTGTCCATCCCCGCCCGCAAAGGCCTGGGGGCCATCGAGCACTACCTGGTGGTGCGCTATTTCATGTACACCCAGGTGTACCAGCACCCCAAGAGCCTCTGTGCCCGTTTTATCTTGGAGCGGCTATTCAGGCGGGCAGAGGCGCTCCTGCAAAGGGGGGAGATTGAGCTGGATCCCATCCTCAGCGCCTGGTGCTGGGCCTCGCTGGCGGCCCAAAAAGGGGATCCCTTCGAGTTGCCGCTCCCCCTCTACTTGGCTGCCGACGATATCATCTTCAGCTACCCCATGCGCCTCTGGGCCATGTCGGGGAAGGATCCCATCTTGGCGGATCTGTCGCGGCGCTACTTGGAGCGGGATTTGTTCAAGGCCCGCAACATTACCCAGTTGTCTGAGGAGCAACGCCAAACCCTGGTGGCCGCCGTGCAGGCCAAAATGCTGCGGGATGGGCTGGATCCTGAAAGTTACTTGGGCATCCGCTCTGCCCATGTCCAGGGCTATAGCTTTTATGACCAAGGGATCCAGCTCAAAACCGAGCGTGGCTATGAAGAAATTGCCCATCTTTCCCCTTTGGTGCGTGCCTTGGTGGAAACCCAGCGCCAGGTCTGGCTAATCTTTCCCCGGCCCTATGGCGATATCGTAGAGGGGGTTTTGTCTGCCTAGAAAATCATTGGGCCATCCCAGAGCTAGAGCATTAGAGGTGGGAATCTGTTCCTGAGCACATCTAAACAACGAGGGAAGCAGGAGTGGGGATCCGAGAAATCCTAACGGGGGTATTGTCCTTAACAGCTTTGGCGATTGCCCTAGTGGCCCTGCAACTGAGGCGAGCGTTGCGGGCTTCCCCCTGGCTGAGGGATCCCCCGGCGGAACAGGCAGGGGAAATCGCGGCCGGGATGGAGCGGCTGGCGGTGATCGTGCCCGCCTACAACGAGGCCGAGAACGTGGTGGGCTGCCTGAGCAGCATTCTGGACAGCACCTCTGCCCCTTTACAGGTGTGGTTGGTGGACGATGAATCCACGGATGCCACCTGGGAGCTGGCCCAAGCCCTGGCTGCCGAACGGCAAGATCCGCGCCTACACCTGCTCAAGGGGGATCCCCGTCCCAAAGGCCAAAGGTGGGTGGGCAAAAACTGGGCCTGTGCCCAAGCCGTCGCCCGCGTAGAAGCCGACTACTTGCTGTTTCTGGATTGCGACGTGCGGCTGGGATCCGGTGCCATTGAAGCGGCCTTAGGACATTTGCTGGCAAGCGGCAGCGGCTTGGTGAGTGTAGGGCCGCAATTGGTGTGCGGTTGCCTAGCGGAGTGGCTGGTGCAACCCATCATGATGACCATCCTGGCGGTGGGTTACAACTTTGCCGCCGTGAACGATCCCGACAACCCCAAAGCCTTTGCCTTTGGTCCCTTCCTGCTGTTTCGCCGCTCTGCCTACGAGCAAGTTGGCGGGCATGCCGGAGTGGCCGATGTGGTGATCGAGGATGTGGCCCTGGGGCAACGGATCAAAGCCCAGGGGTTGGGCCTGCAAATTTGCCTGGGAGGGCCGCGGGTGCGCAGCCGCATGTATGCCAACGGGGCTGCCCTTTGGGAAGGGTGGACCAAAAACTGGTTCCTGGGCCTGGAGCGCAACTGGGCCTTGGCCGTGTTGGCGATGGTCACGGTTTTGGGGATTTGCAGCTTGCCTTGGTTGGGGCTGATCCTGGCTGTGGTCACGGGATCCCTGGAGGTGCTGTTGGCCAGCTTGGCAGGGATCCTGGCCCAATTGGCCATCCGGCTCTTGCTCCGGCATTGGGCGCATCTGCCCCTGCGCTACTGGTGGCTAACGGCAGTGGGGGGTTGGGCGACAGCGGCCATCATCTTGGCTTCGGCCATCTGCACCACCACCGGCCGCAACTGGACTTGGCGGGGCCGTTCTCTCGCCGTCCACTGACCGGAGTGCGCCAACACCCCAGAAATGGTACAAGAACATGGTCTAATGGGGAATATTCGGAAAACAGGCAAGCTGGGTTTAGAAACAGCGGAATAGCACACCATGCAGGCTCTGGTCATCGGATCTGGGGGGCGAGAACACGCTCTGGCCTGGAAGCTGTTGCAGTCTCCCCAGGTTACTCGGATCTACTGTGCCCCCGGCAACGGCGGCATGCAGCAGCTGCCCCGCTGTCAATCCGTGGCTTTGGCGGCTACCGACATTGAAGGCCTGGTGCGGTTTGCTACCGTACAAGGGATCCGCCTGACGGTGGTAGGGCCAGAGCTGCCCTTGGTGCAGGGGATCGTGGACGCCTTCCAGGCAGCAGGGTTGCCCATTTTCGGGCCTAGCCGCGCCGCTGCCCAACTGGAAGGAAGCAAACTCTGGGCTAAGCAATTGATGCAAGAGGCGGGGATCCCGACTGCTCGCGCTACCGGCTTTGCTGAGCTATCTGCCGCTGTGGCCTATCTCGACTCCCAGAGTTTCCCAGTGGTCATCAAAAAAGATGGACTGGCTGCCGGCAAGGGGGTAACCGTTGCCCAAAACCGGGAAGAAGCCGTGCAAGCCCTGGAAGCAGCCCTGGCCAAGCCGGGCGATCAGGTGCTGATCGAGGAGTTTATCCCCGGCCAGGAGGTGTCGGTTTTGGCTCTAACCGATGGCCAGATCTGTGTGCTGCTGCCACCTGCCCAGGACTACAAGCGCCTTGGCGAGGGCGATACTGGCCCCAACACCGGTGGTATGGGAGCTCATGCCCCTGCGGATCACCTGGTCACTCCAGAAGGGTTGGCCCGCATCCAAACCCAGATCCTGGATCCCACCCTGGAGGCTTTGCAACGGCGGGGCATCCGCTACCAGGGGGTGATCTATGCCGGTTTGATGATCACGCCCAGTGGGGATCCCTACGTGTTGGAGTACAACTGCCGCTTTGGGGATCCCGAAGCTCAGGTCATCCTGCCCTTGCTGGAAAACCCTTTGGACGAGGTGCTGCTGGCCTGTATAGAAGGACGGCTGGCCCAAATCCAGCTCAAATGGAAACCCGGCTATGCCGCCTGCGTGGTGATGGCAGCCCCAGGCTATCCCGATGCCTACGAGCGAGGGATCCCCGTCTCCGGCTTGGATGCAGCTGCCACCACGGGGGCGTTGGTGTTTCATGCGGGTACCCGCCAGGCAGGCAAGCAGCTCCTGAGCGATGGCGGGCGCGTTCTCTGTCTTACCGGCCAAGGGGCAACCCTATCCGAGGCCCTGCGCCAAGCCTACGCAGCTGTGGAGCAAGTGCAGTTTCCCAAGGCCTACTACCGTTCTGACATCGGCAGCCACGCCCTGGGGCCTGCCGTCCGCCGAGGAGTGATCCCTACCCCATAAAGCCATCCCTTGCCCTCTCAGCTGCAGCCGGATGGAAGAAGCCCCAGAGGGGTCGCTCCTCCAGGGCCCATAAAGCAGCTTTGAAAAAAGCTTTGATGCTTAGACGATAGCGCTTTCGGTAACAAGACGGCAACAGTGATATCAAAAGCTCAACTCTACTTTAGATTCCTTAACAATAGCCCTCTGCTTTGACTAGGCACGGATATTGCTGAGCTGAGTCTCTCCCCTCTCGAGGGGGATCCCCCATTAGCCCACTTGAACTGTTGCGGACCCGGATCCCCTAGAGCAGGCATTTCCTCTCCCAGGGTGGAAGAGGGGTTGGGGGTGGTCGTCTGGGGCAGCGCATGGCAGAGGAGCATGACTCTAGTCAATAATAAGCTCAACTATACTGAAAATAATGTATAATATGTTCAGTACGGATTACTACCAGTTGATCTTTCTGTTTACTTTCGAGTCTGCCAACATGGTAGCCAAAGCAAAGCAGAAAATTGGTAGTAAGACGACACGGAAACTGCGCTTTGGGTATTCTACTCAAAGCTTTGCGGGATACCGCCATTCTGTTTGGACTCCGTCCCGCTAACGCGAATGGAAACAAACAGAATGCTATCGCTGCATAGTTGAACAGTGATGTTCAGCAGTGTTCAGCGTAAATGTATCAGACTATCTCTCTCAAATAGATTCAGAGTAACTGCAATCACCATCCCTCGCCATCTTCAGGCCAAACTCTCGCAGAGCGGGCAAGAAATTTTTGTTTTCGTGATGGGATCGGCTCAACTTCAGCAAGGCAAATCTCTGGATATCGTGCAAGTTTCTCCAGAAATCGAGGGCAAGCCGGATCCCCAGCTCTTGAGCTTTTTGTTGGACAGCCATTGGGATCTGGTTGGGATTTTGCCATTCAGGCTGGGGGTCAATGGGAATCTCTTGCGCCTCTTCGTGGCAGATGGAGCGAACCAAATGGCGCAGATGGTTGCGGAGTTCTTCTAGATCCTGTGGAGATTCAGAGGGCCAATCAACACACTTCCGCCGCTCTTCTAAGGAAAACTTGGCCCATTGATGGAGCTTGAGCTTGATCCCGCACAAATCCAGCTTTAGGCGCAAGGTCATGGGGATGCATCGCAGAGAGTCGGCAAAATCTTGCTCAAACTGAAACAGAGTCATGGGAACCTCGATTAGGAACCAAATCTAGAGTTGAGGGGATTGCTTGAGCGGTGGGTCGGCTTTCTCAAGAGCAACGGCACAGGCTTTTAATTCCGGCTGGCCGGAATCAGGGCAACTGATGTCATGGGTGAGGGCATTACACTCAGCTTGTTCTGCCCAGAGGGATCCCCAGTGCATGGGCACAAACACTGTTCCAGGGGCAATGTTGGCAGTTATCTTGGCCGGGAAATAGGCCCGCCCGCGGGCAGAACGCACCTGAACCCAATCCCCATCTTGGATGCCCAGCTTTTCCGCATCGCGAGGATGGATCTCCATAAAGGGTTGGGGGTGCATGTGCTTGATTTTTTCAATCCTGCCGGTGCGGGTTTGGGTGTGCCAATGGCCGTAAAGCCTGCCCGTGGTTAATACGTAGGGAAACTGGGGATCCGGCGGCTCTGCTAGGCCACGGGAATGGTGGGGGATAAAGCGGGCGCGGCCATTGGGGGTCGGGAAACGCCAATCTGTGTAGAGGCGAGTGGACTTAGGGGCCGAGGTTCTTTCTTTGGGATAAGGCCATTGCTGAGGGCCTTGTTCTGCCAAAAGGGCATGGCTGAGGCCGGAGTGATCGCAGAGGCGATTTGCGGTAAGGGCGGCAAATTCTGCATAAACCTCTGCCGCGGTTTGGAAGGAAAATTGCGCTTCAAAGCCCAACCTGCGCCCCACTTCAGCAAAGATCTCCCAATCGGGTCGGGCTTCGCCAGGGGGGTCTCGAAAGGCTTGACAAAGGGTAACCCTGCGCTCGGAGTTGGTCATCACCCCGGTTTTCTCGCTCCACTGGCAGGCGGGCAAAAGCAAATGGGCATATTCTGCCGTTTCTGTAGGGTAATAAGCCTCTTGGTAAACGGTAAAGGGAGACTTTTTCAGGACTTTTTTGACCCGTTCCAGATCCGGAAAGCTCACCAAAGGATTGGTGGCCACAATCCAGAAGAACTGCAGGGATCCCGTCTCCAGAGCGGCAATCATCTCGGTGGCCCTCAGTCCTGGGTGGGGGGAGATGGAGCCGCCGGGCAAGCCCCAAGCCTGCTCCACCTCTGCCCGATGCTGGGGATGGCTCACCAGCCGATATCCCGGCAGCAGATGAGATAACCCCCCCGCCTCTCGACCACCCATAGCATTGGGCTGGCCGGTCAAGGAAAAGGGGCCCGTCCCCGGTCGGCCAATTTGCCCGGTCAGGAGATGGAGATTGATTAAGCTGGTGATCTTGGCGGTGCCCTCGCTGGACTGGTTTAGGCCCATCGACCAAAGGGAGAGAACCCTTTGGGATCCCTGCCAGAGCTTGGCCGCTTCAATCAAGTCCTCAGTTGCAATTCCACAGCGCTGGGCTACAATCTGCGGTTCATAATCGGCCAGCAAAGCTGCATATTCAGCAAAACCTTGGGTGAAGCCCTCGATAAAATCAGCAGCAATGGATCCCCACTTTAACAACAAATGGGCAATCCCATTGAAAAGATCGATATCGGTTCCAGGACAAATTTTTAAGTGGAGATCAGCAGCTTCTGCTGTCTGAGTGCGCCGGGGATCCACGACCACCATTTTGAGGGGGGATCCGGGCTTGTGCCGCTTCTTCAGGCGATTAAAAAGAATGGGATGGCACTCTGCTGTGTTGGTGCCCACCAGAAAAGCCAGATTGCAGAGATCGAGATCCTCGTAGCAGCAGGGGGGGCCATCGGATCCCAGGGATTGGGTGTAGGCCGAGACGGCTGAGGACATGCACAGGCGCGAGTTGGTGTCAAAATTATTGGTGCCCAGGCAGCCCTTAATGAGCTTTTGAGCAACGTAATAGTCTTCAGTGAGCAACTGCCCCGATCCATACATAGCCATGGAGTGAGGGTTGTCTTTGAGGCAGCGCAGCCGAGAAACCATCTCCTCAAAAGCCTGATCCCAAGAAATGCGGCGAAAGGGCTGATCCAAGCTCTCCCGAAACAGGGGAGAGAGCAGCCGATCTCGACCAACTGCCTCCAGAACCGTAGCCCCCTTTACACAGACCATCCCCAAGCTGGAAGGATGCTCCCGGTCGCCTCTCATTTTCCAGTCACCTGAGGCTGTCGAAACCGCCTCCAATCCACATCCCACACCGCAATAGGGACATAGGGTTTTGATGACAGCTTTTTCCGACTCCATCGCGGTCACCATGAGTTGGGATCCCTATTAAACGCCCAATTCTCTCACATTTTGGATCCCTTAGCTGAGAAGAGCGGCAACTTGGATCTCCAAGCCAGGTACAGCCTTTTAATTTAAAATAGGGTACAGGTATTCAAGAGGAAGGAGAGAAAGGAATGCCGACTCATTCTTTGGATTTGCGGCAAAGAGTTGTA